>NZ_JBFAHB010000012.1:0-186798 GCF_040653975.1 Kribbella sp. NPDC050820 | reverse complement strand
GCGAGTACGACGACACGCCCGCCGACTTCGGCCGGATCGCGGCCACCACGGCCAAGCAGATCATCCTGCACGGGCTGCTCCTGCAACGCCTGGCGCCGCACCTGGTGAAGCCGGTGCCGTTCCTGTACCCGCTCCAGCACCGCTGGTGGGAGCGGTACTACGCGGGCGCCGGTGTCGCCCTGTACGACGGCATGGCCGTCAGCTCGGGGCACGGCGCCGGGCTGCCGATCCACCGGCACCTGACCCGGCGCGGCGCGATGCGGCTGGTGCCGAGCCTGAAGAAGTCGGCCCTGGTCGGCGCGATCCAGTACTACGACGCCCAGGTCGACGACGCCCGGCACACCATGGAGCTCGCCCGGACGGCGGCGTCGTACGGCGCTCATGTCGCGAACCGGGTCAAGGTCACCGGCTTCCTGCGGCAGGGCGAGCGGGTCACCGGGGTGCAGGCCAAGGACCTGGAGAGCGGCCGGGAGTTCGAGGTCCGGGCCAAGCAGGTCGTGAACGCGACCGGGGTGTGGACCGACGACACCCAGGCGATGGTCGGCGAGCGCGGTCAGTACCACGTCCGGGCCTCGAAGGGGATCCACCTGGTCGTCCCGAAGGACCGGATCCAGTCCAGCACCGGGATGATCCTGCGGACCGAGAAGTCCGTGCTGTTCATCATCCCGTGGGGCCGGCACTGGCTGATCGGCACCACCGACACCGACTGGAACCTGGACAAGGCACACCCGGCCGCGACCAGCAAGGACATCGAGTACCTGCTCGACCACGTGAACGCGGTGCTGACCACGCCGCTGACCCGGGAGGACGTCGAGGGCGTGTTCGCCGGGCTGCGGCCGCTGCTGGCCGGCGAGTCGGAGAGCACGTCGAAGCTGTCCCGCGAGCACGTGGTCGCGCACGCGGCGCCGGGGCTCGTCGTGGTTGCCGGTGGCAAGTACACGACGTACCGGGTGATGGCCAAGGACGCGATCGACGCGGTCGCCAACGCCCTCGACGGGCGGGTGCCGATGTGCACCACCAAGAACATCCCGCTGATCGGCGCCGACGGCTACCACGCGCTCTGGAACCAGCGGCACCTGATCGCGCGGCGCTCCGGCCTGCACGTGGCCCGGATCGAGCACCTGCTGAACCGGTACGGCGCCCTGATCGACGAGGTGCTGGCGCTCGTCGAGGAGGACCCGTCGCTGGGTGAGCAGCTGCCCGGCACGCAGGACTACCTGAAGGCCGAGATCGTGTACGGCGCCAAGGCCGAGGGCGCCCGCCACCTCGACGACGTGCTGGCCCGCCGGACCCGGATCTCCATCGAGGCCTGGGACCGCGGGGTCGGCGCGGCCGAGGCCGCGGCCCGGCTGATGGCGCCGGTCCTCGGCTGGGACGAGGCGACGATCGAGCGCGAGGTGTCCTTCTACCTCCGCCGGGTCCAGTCCGAGCGCGACTCCCAGGACCAGCCCGACGACGAGTCCGCCGACAAGGTCCGCCTGGAAGCCCCGGACATCGTGTCCCCGGCCTGACCACTGGACGCTCCGGTCCTCCCCGTGGCTTACTCGGAGTGAGCCACGGGGAGGGCATATGGGGGCGGAAGCAACGAACAGGCACTGGCGGACGATGTCCGTCACCACCGGGATCGCGGGGCTGGCGGGGATCGTGCTGGTGGCCGCCAGTCAGGCGTTGCTGCTGGCCGGCGCGAGCGAGCCTGACTTCGACGCGCCGGCCGCGGAGATCGTCACCTTCTTCGAAGCGCAGAACGAGACCGCGACCGAGGCCGGGGCGTTTCTGGGTCAGCTCGCCCTGCTGGCCATCGCCTGGTTCGTGGTGGGGGTCTGGGCCGTGCTGCGGCACGCCGAGGGCGACCCGGCCTGGCGATCCGCCGCGGCGCTGGTGTCCGGTGTCGTCTTCGTTGCGCTGGTGATGACAGGCGGCTGGCAACTGGCCACCTTCCGGCTGGCCGACGGAGTGGACCCACAGTTGGCCCGGCTGGCCTTCGACATGGGCAACCTCGGCTTCGCGAACGGCTGGCTCGCGCTCGGCAGCTTCCTGCTCGCGGCCGGCTGGATCTTCCTCACCGCCGGCTCGTTGCCGAACTGGCTCGGCTGGCTGGCGCTGGCCGCCGCTCTTGGCTTCGTGGTCGGCCGGGCGTTCTGGACGACGGCGATCTGGCTGATTCCCTATTCGCTGTTCTGGATCTGGACCATCGCCGTCAGCGTACAGTTGCTCCGAGGACGGATGCGATCAGCGCCGTCCCAGGCGCAGTTCGACCGCCTGGGCCGGGGGATGGAGTGACCTGGTCCGCCTCGAGCGCATCGCCGCACTCCGAGCAGCAGACCGTTGCCGTCGTCACCTTTCCGCACGTGTCGTGGGTGAAGCGGATCGGTTGACCGGCCGGCGGGGTCGCATGCCGGTCGCCCCAGGCGGTCAGCGCCAGCAGGATCGGCACCAGCTCCTGCCCTGCCTCGGTCAGCTCGTAGGCGTACCGCACCGGATTCTCCTGGTACGGCGTCCGCGTGACCAGCCCACCGTCCATCAGCGTGCCGAGCCGGTCGGTGAGCAGGTTGCGGGAGACCCCGAGGTCGGTCACGAGCTGGTCGAACCGGTCGAGCCCGAGGTACAGGTCACGCAGCACGAGTGGCGTCCACCAGTCGCCGATGATCTCCAGCGACTGGGCGAGTGAGCAGTGCATCGAGCCGAAGCTGGTGTTCCGCATCTCACCATCGTAGTCAGTTGCGTCATTGAACTCACTGTCCCTAGGGTGGGGACATGTACCACCGATTTGTGGCCCAGCAAGTGCGGAAGGCGTTCGCGGAGATCAGCGCGGGCAACTGGGAGGCGATGGTGGCGGGGATGGCGCCGTCCTTCACCTACCGGTTCTACGGCGACCACGCGTTGGCCGGCGAGCGGCATACGCACGACGCGTTACGGCGGTGGTGGGAGCGCTGCTTCCGGTTGTTGCCGAACACCCGGTTCGACGTCCAGGACGTGCTGGTCGCGGGCTGGCCGTGGGACACCCGGGTCGCGACCGCGGTGACCGTCGACGTCGGTGTCGCGGACGGCTCGCGCTACCAGAACGTCGTCCACCAGTTCCTCCGGATGAAGTGGGGCAAGATCACCGAGGTCCGGACGCTGGAGGACACCGCCGTCCTCCAGAAGACCCTCGACCGGCTGGCCGCTGCTGGCTTCGAGGAGGCGCACGCCGCGCCGATCACCGACTAGGAGGGGCGTTCCTCCGGGCGGATCCAGTTGAAGGTGCGCTGGACGGCGGCCTTCCAGTTCTCGTACTCGGTGGCGCGGCGGGCCGGGTCCATGTTCGGGACCCACTGGCCGGCCCGGTGCCAGTTGCTGCGCAGTCCTTCGAGGTCCGGCCAGTAGCCGACCGCGAGGCCGGCGGCGTACGCGGCGCCCAGCGAGACGGTCTCGGTGACCATCGGGCGCACCACCCGGACGTCGAGCAGGTCGGCGAGGAACTGCATCAGCAGGTTGTTCGCGGTCATCCCGCCGTCGACCTTCAGCGCGGTCAGCGCGATCCCGGAGTCGGCGTTCATCGCGTCGACCACCTCGAGGGTCTGGAACCCCGTCGCCTCGAGCACCGCCCGGGCCAGGTGGCCCTTGGTGATGTAGCCGGTGAGGCCCGCGATCACACCGCGCGCCTCGCTGCGCCAGTGCGGCGCGAACAGGCCGGAGAACGCGGGCACGATGTACGCGCCGCCGTTGTCGTCGACGGTCCGGGCCAGCGTCTCGATCTCGGCCGCGGTGTGGATCAGCCCGAGCCCGTCGCGGAACCACTGCACCAGCGACCCGGTGACCGCCATCGACCCTTCCAGCGCGTACGACGCCGGCTCGTCGCCGATCCGGTACGCGACCGTGGTCAGCATGCCGTGCTTCGACCGGACGATCTCCTGGCCGGTGTGCAGCAGCAGGAACGACCCGGTGCCGTAGGTGCATTTCGCCTCGCCGGCGCTGAAGCAGGTCTGCCCGAACAGCGCGGCCTGCTGGTCGCCGAGCGCGGCCCCGATCCGGACCCCCGGCAGCACCTCGGTCGCGGTCGCGAACACCCCGGACGACGGCCGGATCTCGGGCAGGATCGCCCGCGGTACGTCGAACGCCTGCAACAGCTCGTCGTCCCACTGCAGGGACTCGATGTTCATCAGCATCGTGCGGCTCGCGTTCGTCACGTCGGTGACGTGCAGCCCGCCGTTCGCGCCGCCGGTGAAGTTCCAGATCAGCCAGGTCTCCATCGTCCCGAACAGCACCTCGCCGCGTTCGGCGCGCTCCCGCAGTCCCGGGGTGTGGTCGAGCATCCAGCGGATCCGCGGCGCCGAGAAGTACGTCGTCAGCGGCAGACCGCACAGGTCCGCGAACCGGTCCGGGCCTTCGTCGCCGGCCAGTTCGGTGACGAGGCGGTCGGTCCGGGTGTCCTGCCAGACCACCGCGTGCCCGATCGGCCGGCCGGTCCGGCGGTCCCAGAGCAGGCTGGTCTCGCGCTGGTTGGTGATGCCGATGGCAACGATCTGGGACGGCTCGGCACCGATCTGCCGGACCGCCGCCGGGACCACCCGGGTCACGTTCCGCCAGATCTCGGTGGCGTCGTGCTCGACCCAACCCGGCCGCGGAAACAACTGCCGGTGCTCGCGCTGGGCCACCGACACCAGCCGCCCACGCCGATCGAACAAGATGCACCGGGACGAGTTGGTCCCCTGGTCCACTGCCGCGACGTACTGCTCAGCCATGTCGCCACCCCCGTTGGACCATCAGCCGTCCTCTCGCAGGTCACGGCCGATTGCTTCGGCGGTCGCCCGCACCATGCTGACCAGGTCCGGGCGCGGTCGCAGCCGGCTGTCGCAGATCCGCTCGATCCGGCCGGTCATCCCCACCGCGCCGACGACGAGCCCGCCGAGTCCCCGGATCGGCGCCGCGATACTGGCCATCTCGACGATGTACTCCTCGGACTCGCTGGCCCACCCCTTGGCCCGGACCGCGGCGAGCTCCTCGGCCAGCCGGGCCGGGTCGACGATCGTGCGGGTCGTGTAGGCCTCCAGCTTCTGCGGCTTGGCGGCGCCGCTGGTGTCGAACGCGAGCACGGCCTTGCCGAGGGCGCAGGCGTGCGGCGGGAGCGTCGTACCGACGTCGAGGTCCTGGTCGCTGTCGTCGGGGCGGAAGACGTGGTGGACGACCACGACCTTGCCCTCGACCAGGCGGCCGACGCGGACCACCTCGCCGCTGCGGGCGGCCAGCGAGTCGGCCCAGTTGATCGCGCGGCTGCGGAGCTCGTTCGGGTCCAGGTAGGTCTCGCCGAGCCGGCCGAAGGCGTCGCTCAGGTGGTAGTGCGCCCCGCTGTGGTCCTGCTCGACGAAGCCGACCTGGTGCAGGGTCCGCAGGATCCCGTGCACGGTCGTCTTCGCGAGACCGAGTGCGTTGCCGAGATCGGCGACCCCGAGCCCGTCGGGCGCGGCCGCAAGCAGTCGCAGCACAGCGGCAGCCCGCTCGATGGACTGCACAGTGCCCGGCATTCTCGCAGGCTACCTATCAATCAGCGTCATGGCTTCACTCCGCGGCGATTGCCTGCAGCACGTCGAGGCGGGCTGCCCGGCGTGACGGCCAGACTGCAGCGAGTACGCCGACCACCCCGGCGGCGAGGACCGCGATCGCCAACTGCAGCACGGGAATGTCCAGCACACTCAGGCCGTCGTCGACCATCACCTTCTGCACCGAGGCTGCGAACACAACACCCACCGCGAGCCCCAGCAGTGCGCCGAGCAGCGTGATGGCGATCGATTCCACCCGCAGCATCCGGCTGAGCTGCGGCCGGTCCATGCCGATCGCGCGCAGCAGCCCGATCTCGCGGGTCCGCTCGATCACGCCGAGGGCGAGCGTGTTCACGATGCCGAGGATCGCGATCAGGATCGCCAGCCCGAGCAGCATCCCGATCACGCCGAGCAGGACGTTCACCGGTCCGCGCGCGCTGTCGACGTACGCCTGCTGGTCGCGGACCCGGATCGTCGGGTAGTCCTTCAATCCGGCGAGGACCGCCGGGCCGACCTGGGCGGCGGTGGAGCCCGGGGCGAGGTCGACGTACAGCAGGTCGTCGGTCGGGGCTCCGCCGACGGCGTCGTACGTCGGCAGCGAGAGGACGATCGCGTTGAGCTGCCGGTTCGGGGCGAGGATGCCCGCGACGGTGAGCCGGTGCTTGCCCGTGGTCGTGGTCAGCTCGAAGGACTTGCCGGTTGAGAGCTTGAGCGTCTTGGCCATCGTCCGGGGGAGCAGCGCCTGACCTTTGCCCAGCCCGTCGAGCGAGCCGGAGTCGAGCTTTCCCGTGACCGGGCCGGCGAGTGTGCCGTCGCTGACTCCGCTGACCTGGACCGGTGTGTCGCCGACCTTGGCCTGCTGGCGGCGGACCCGGTGGACGGACTCGACGCCGGCGACCTTGGTGATCCGGTCGGCGACCTCCGGGCTGAACGGGTCCTGGCCGTCGGTGCTGACGACAAGGTCCGACGTACCGATCGCGTCGGAGATGCTCTGCTCGATGGACGCCTTGGCCGAGGCCGCGATCACGATCAGGCCGCTGATCAGGGCGACCGAGATCATCAGCGCGGACGCGGTGGCCGACGTCCGGCGCGGGTTGCGCTCGGCGTTGCGGCGTCCCAGCGTCACCGCCGCCCGGCGTCCGAACGGCAACAGCAGAGCGCGTACGGCGTACCGGCTGACGAGGGGACTGGTCATCACCATGCCGAGCAGCGTGATCGCGGCCGCGAACCCGAGCAGGACCGCGCCGGGGAGCCCGCTGGCCTGCAGGCCGATGAGGTACAGCATCAGCGCCATCAGCAGCATGAATCCGCCGATGACCAGCCGGACCAGCATGGACCGCTCGGGGAGGGCGACGTCGTCACGCAGCGCGGCCATCGGCGGGAGCTTGCCGGCCCGTCGGGCCGCCGGGAACGCGGAGGCGGCGGTGACCCCGATGCCGATCAGGTAGCACGCGATGATCGTGGCGGCGCTGACCTGCAGTGGCGACTCGGGGATCGCGAGATCGACCCACTCGTAGAGGAACCGAATGCCGGCCGCCACCCCGATGCCGAGCAGCAAGCCGAGCGTCGAGCCGAGCACGCCGATCACCAGCGCCTCGGCGAGCACCGTCGCAGTGACCTGCCCGCGGGACGCACCTATCGCGCGCAGCATCGCGAGCTCGCGGGACCGCTGCGCGACCAGCATCGCGAACGTGTTGACGATCAGGAACGCACCGACGAACAGCGCGATCCCGGCGAACAGCATCAGCACGGTGTTGTAGCCGCCGAACGTGTCGTCGAGCGCGTTCTCGCCGTCGGCCTCGACCTGCGCCGCGGTGCGGACCTTGACGCTGTCACCGATCGCCTTCGAGATCGCTTGGCTGACGGCGCTCGGGTCGGAGCCTTCGGTGAGGGCCACTCCGACCGAGGTCCAGCCGGGATCACCGAGGAGCAGTCGCTGCGCGGTTGCCGGATCGAAAGTGACCAGCGGTGCGCCGGCCGCTGGACCGCTGACGGTCGGGCTGGTGATCGCCATGAGCTCGGCGGTGATCGCCTTGTTCGGGGTGATGACCCGGACCTGGTCGCCGATGCCATAGCCGGCGCGCGATGCGGTCTGCTGGTCGAGCGCGAGCTGCGACTCACCCCACGGCGGCCTCCCTTCGAGCAGCCGGAAGGGCGCCGTACGGGCATCCCGCGGCCAGGCCCCGCCGTACGTCGGCAGCCCGAGCGTCTCGGTGGGCTCCCCATCCGGCGCGAGGATCTGTACGTCTCTGACGAGCAGCTCGGGGTCGGCGCCGGCGACACCCGGTACGGCGGCGATCCGCTCGACAACGTCGGAAGTGAATGTCGCGGGCCGGCCGGACCGGATGCCGACCGGGTCGACGGGGGTGACGGTGATGGCCGCCGCACTGCCGGAGAAGTTCTTCTTCAACGCGGCCGCGAGGGTGTCGGTGAAGACCATCGCGCCGGCGGTGAACGAGATGCCGAGCAGCACCGCGACGGTGCACAGCACGAACCGCAGCCGGTGGGCGAGGACCGACCGGAGGCCGAGCTTGAGCATCAGCCGGCCGCGACAGCGGTCGAGTCGAGCTGCTTCATCGCGTCGAGCACGGTCTCGGCGGTCGGGTCGAGCAGCTCGGAGCGCAACCTGCCGTCGGCGAGGAACAGCACCCGGTCCGCGTACGACGCCGCCGTCGGGTCATGCGTCACCATCACCACGGTCTGGCCGAAGTCACGGACCGAGCGGTGCAGGAAGTCCAGGACGTCGGCCGACGACTGGGAGTCGAGGTTGCCGGTCGGCTCGTCGGCGAACACCACGTCCGGCCGGGAGGCGAGCGCACGGGCGCAGGCGACCCGCTGCTGCTGCCCGCCGGAGAGCTCGGACGGCTTGTGGCCGAGGCGGTCCTTCAGGCCGGTCGTCCCGATCACGGTGTCGAGCCATACCTGGTCGGGTTTGCGGCCGGCCAGGTCCAGCGGGAGCGTGATGTTCTCCAGCGCGGTCAGCGTAGGGACCAGGTTGAACGCCTGGAACACGAACCCGATCCGGTCTCGGCGCAGGTGCGTCAGCTGCTTCTCGGGCAGCCGGGTGATGTCCAGGTCGCCGATCAGCACCTGCCCGTCACTCGGCTTGTCCAGGCCGGCGAGACAGTGCAGCAGCGTCGACTTGCCGGAGCCCGACGGGCCCATGATCGCGGTGAACCGGCCCTGGCCGAACTCGGCGCTCACGTCGGCCAGCGCGTCAACCTGCGTCTGGCCACCGCCGTACCGCTTCCACAACCCCACCGCCCGCACAGCCACGCTCATGCGATGAACCGTATCCGCCGAGGGTTCCTCAGCCGTCGACACCCACGAGGTCTACTCCGGCCGATTCCTGGGCGACCTCCTCGACCGATCGGGTCGGGAGTGGCGGGGGAGTGCCACCCCAGGCCGGGCAGAGCGGCTTGTGGTCGCACCACTCGCACAGCGGGCCGGGGCTCGGGCGCCAGTCGCCGGAGTCCAGCGCCCGGGTGATCGCGGTCCACAGCGCCGACACCTTGCGTTCACAAGCGCGCAAGTCCGCCTCGTCCGGGACGTAGCGGACGATCTCGCCGTTGCCGAGATAGACCAGTTGCAGCATCGCCGGGACGACGCCGCGCAGCCGCCACAGCACCAGCGCGTAGAACTTCATCTGGAACAGCGCCTTGGCCTCGAAGAACTCCGAGGGCGAGCGGCCGGTCTTGTAGTCGACCACCCGGATCTCGCCGGTCGGGGCGACGTCGAGACGATCGACGTACCCACGCAGGACCAACCCCGAGTCGAGCTCGGTCTCGACGTACAGCTCCCGCTCGGCCGGCTCCAGCGCGTTCGGGTCCTCGAGGGTGAAGTACTTGCCGAGCAACTGGTGCGCCTCTGCCAGCCACGAGGCCAGCTCCTCGCCGGATGCATCCTCGGCGAACAGCTCGGCCACCTCGGGCTCGTCCGCCAGGACCTGCTGCCACTGCGGCTCCAGCATCTCGGCCGCGTGCTCCAGCGTCCGCTGCCCGCGCGGCAGGTCGAACAACCGCTCCAGCACTCCGTGCACGACAGTGCCCCGGACCGCGGCGGCCGAAGGCTTCTCCGGCAGCCGGTCGATCACGCGGAACCGGTACTTGAGCGGGCAGCTCATGAAGTCCGCGGCCCGGGACGGCGACAACGCCCCGCGCGGATGCACATGCGGATCGGCTTCGACTGCGAGACTCATCCACGTCCTCGCTTCGCTCCGGGCGCGGCTGAGGCACAAGACGCGCTGTACTTGATGATGAACTCGCTCCGCTCGTTCATGTCAAAACCCTAGGCGAGAGCACCGACACTTCGCGTGCGCACCACCCCGGCCTGTGGAAAACCGTTCCCAGCAAACTCCCAGCAGGCTTTCGGAAAACCATCGGCTCCGGTTGCCACGCTGGTCTCATGACGCCACCACCGAAACCACCCCGCGAGCACGACCTGGGCCTGGAGTACGACCTCCGCACCCTGCACCGCCGTCGCTTCCTCGGCCTGTTCGCCGGCGCCGGCCTGGCCGCGGTCGCCGGCTGCGCTACCGACAACGCGACCGACTCGACGACCAGCGGTACGACGACCACGTCGAGCACCCCGAGCGCGACCAGCAGCCCGACGTCCAGCGCGACGACCGGAACCACCGACGTCGACGAGATCCCCCAGGAGACGGCCGGCCCGTACCCGGGCGACGGATCGAACGGCCCGAACGTGCTCACCGAGTCCGGCATCGTCCGCAAGGACATCACCAAGTCGTTCGGCTCCGCGTCCGGCGTCGCCACCGGCGTGCCGCTGACCGTCGAACTGACCATCCTGGACGCGGACAAGGACACCCCGCTGGCCGGTGCCGCCGTCTACCTGTGGCACTGCGACGCGGAGGGCCGTTACTCGCTCTACTCCGACGGCGTCACCAACGAGAACTACCTGCGCGGCGTCCAGGCCGCGGATGCGAACGGAAAGGTCACCTTTACCTCGATCTTCCCGGCCGCGTACATGGGCCGCTGGCCGCACATCCACTTCGAGGTCTACTCGAGCCTGTCCGAGGCCACCGCAGCCGGCAAGATCAGCGCCACCTCCCAGCTCGCCTTCCCGAAGGACGTCTGCGACACCGTCTACGCCACCGACGGATACGACGGCAGCGCGCAGAACATGCAGCAGACATCGCTCGAGGACGACAATGTGTTCGGCGACGACGACGGCGTACACCAGCTCGCGACGGTCACCGGGGACGTCAGCAGCGGGTACGTCGCCAACCTGAATGTCGGCGTTTGACCTGGGTAGGTAGCACGGAGTTACCACGAGGCAAGTAGCGTTGGGTCGATGCCAGAACCGCGTGATCCTCAGAGCCCCGCCCAGCCGGCCGGCCCGCCGCCGCCCGGTACCTGGGTACTCGGTCGTGTCCGCGGGATCCGGCTGACCATGCGGTTCACCTGGCTGCCGGTGGCGATGCTGCTGGCCGTCGGGTTCGCCGCCATCATCGGGCAGCAGTTCCCCGACCTGGGCAACTGGCGCTACCTGGCCGCGTTCGCGTTCGTGGTCGCGTTCACGCTGTCGATCCTGGTGCACGAGCTCGCGCATGCGCTGATGGCGATGCGGTTCGGCATCGGGGTGTCGGAGATCAACCTCGGCTTCTTCGCGGCCGGCACGCACATCGAGGGCGAGCGGAAGTCACCACTCGAGGAATTCGCCGTCTCCGTGGTCGGCCCGATCGCCTCGCTGGTGGTCGGCGGGCTGGCCTGGCTGGGCTCCCGCGCCGTCGACGAGGGCGTCGGGTACGTCGCGCTCTGGGAGCTCGGGATCGCCAACCTGATCGTCGGCGTGACCAACCTGCTGCCGGGCCTGCCGCTGGACGGCGGCTGGGTGCTGCGGGCGGTGGTCTGGAAGATCACCGGCAACATGCACACCGGCACGATCGTGGCCGCCTGGGCCGGCCGGATCCTGGCCATCGCGGTGCTCGCGGCGCCCGTCCTGCTCGAGGAGATCTGGGGCCGGCAGCCGTCGATGATCGACTTCCTGATCGCCCTGCTGGTCGGCTTCTTCCTCTGGATGGGGTCGACGTCGGCGCTGATGCAGGCCCGGCTGCGGCGCAAGCTGCCGGCCCTCCAGGTCCGGACGCTGGCCCGGCGCGCGATCGCCGTACACTCCGGCACGCCGATCTCGGAAGCGGTCCGGCTGGCCGGCGAGGCGCAGGCCGGGGCGGTCGTGGTGATCGACGGGGAGGGCAAGCCGCACGCGCTGGTGTCGGAGTCGGCGGTCAACGCAGTGGCGCCGAACCAGCGCCCGTGGACCAACGTCAGCGAGGTCGCGACCCGGATCGGCGCGGGCCACATCATCGGCGTCAACGACACCGGTGAGGAAATCCTCAAGACCCTGCGCGAGCACCCGTCCTCGGAGTACCTCGTCCTCGACGCCGCAGGCTCGGTGTACGGCGTGCTGGCCACCGCCGACGTGGAACGCGCCTTCCGCAGCCGGTGAGTCACCTGGGTTACGTCCCGCGGGTGACCGAAAGTTAAGGTGAGCGCCTTATGGCTGACTTGCGTGACTTCCCTGACCAGGCGTTCTCCGGGGTCCACCACGGACCGTTGCAGGCGGGCGAGTGGATCACCCTGCAGGACTCCAAGGGGCGCCGGCACTCGGTGTTCCTGGAGCGCGGGAAGATCTTCCACACCACCAAGGGCGGGATCGCGCACGACGACCTGATCGACGGCCCGGACGCGGTGGTGATCAAGTCGAAGGGCGGCGTCGAGTACCTCGCGCTGCGCCCGCTGATGGCCGACTACTCGGTCTCGATGCCGCGCGGCGCCGCGGTGATCTACCCGAAGGACACGGCGCAGATCGTGACTATGGCCGACATCTTCCCGGGGGCGAAGGTGGTCGAGGCCGGCGCCGGCTCCGGCGCGCTGACCACGGCGTTGCTGCGCGCCGTCGGGATCCACGGACAGGTGATCTCGTTCGAGCGCCGCGAGGACTTCGCCGAGGTCGCGCGCAAGAACGTGACCGGGTTCTTCGGCGGTGAGCACCCGGCCTGGCGGCTCGAGGTCGGCGACCTGGTCGAGAAGCTGAACGAGCAGGATGTCGACCGCGTCGTACTGGACATGCTGGCGCCCTGGGAGTGCGTGGACGCCGTTGCAGAGGCCCTGTCGCCCGGTGGGGTGTTCTGCGCCTACGTGGCCACCACTACGCAGCTGAGCCGGCTTGTGGAGACGCTGAGGGCCCATGGCGAGTTCACCGAGCCGCGGGCCTGGGAGTCGCTGGTGCGGGACTGGCATGTCGAGGGACTGGCCGTCCGGCCGGGCCACCGGATGCAGGGTCACACCGCGTTCCTGGTGACCGCCCGCCGGATGGCGCACGGCGTCCAGGCACCCCGCAAGAAGCGCCGCCCGGCCCCGGGAGCGTACGGCGACGACTACGCCGGACCGCGTCGCCCTGAGGGTCGCGCCGGGACTCGTGCGGAAACATCCGAAGACATGCCGAGAGCAACCGATTGATCCGCAACCGACACGTGATGGGATTCAGCTTGCTCGGTGAGGTTTTCTGGGTAAGGTCCATAGGGTCGAGCCCCACATGGTGAGGTGATGATCGTGGCTGGAGACGAGAGTCCTACCGCGGCAGAGCTGCGCAACCAGGTCCGGTACCTGGAAGCCGAGGTCGCAGCGCTGCGGCGTCGGTTGTTGGAGCACCCGGCGGACAGCCGGTCGCTCGAGAGCAGACTGTCCGAAACCCAGGCCTCCTTGGCGAGTGTCACCGCTCAGAACGAGCGGCTGGCCGAGACCCTGCGTGAGGCGCGAGAGAAGATCATCGCCCTGAAGGAGGAGGTCGACCGGCTGGCCCAACCGCCGTCCGGTTTCGGTACCTTCCTGGGCCGCAACGACGACGACACGCTGGACGTGTTCACCGGAGGCCGCAAGCTCCGGGTCGCGGCGAGCCCCTCGGTTGACCTGGACGCGCTCAAGCTCGGCCAGGAACTGATGCTGAACGAGGCGCTGAACGTGGTCGAGGCCTGCGACTTCGAGGTCGTCGGCGACGTGGTGATGCTGAAGGAGCTGCTCGCCGACGGCGAGCGGGCGCTGGTGATCGCGCAGGCGGACGAGGAGCGGGTGGTGCGGCTCGCGTCGCCGCTGCTCGACATCCCCCTGCGGGCCGGTGACTCGCTGCTGCTCGAGGCGCGGTCCGGATACGTCTACGAGAAGATCCCGAAGTCCGAGGTCGAGGAGCTGATCCTCGAAGAGGTCCCGGACATCGACTACACCCAGATCGGTGGCCTGACCGGCCAGATCGAGCAGATCCGGGACGCAGTCGAGCTGCCGTACCTGCACAAGGAGCTGTTCCTCGAGCACGAGCTCAAACCGCCGAAGGGCGTGCTGCTGTACGGTCCGCCGGGCTGTGGCAAGACGCTGATCGCCAAGGCGGTGGCGAACTCGCTGGCCAAGAAGGTGGCCGAGAAGACCGGGGTGGAGGGGCAGAAGTCGTTCTTCCTCAACATCAAGGGCCCGGAGCTGCTGAACAAGTACGTCGGCGAGACCGAGCGGCACATCCGGCTGGTCTTCCAGCGGGCCCGCGAGAAGGCCTCCGAGGGCATGCCGGTGATCGTGTTCTTCGACGAGATGGACTCGCTGTTCCGCACCCGCGGCAGCGGTGTCTCGTCCGACGTGGAGAACACCATCGTCCCGCAGCTGCTGAGCGAGATCGACGGTGTCGAGGGCCTGGAGAACGTCCTGGTCATCGGCGCCTCGAACCGTGAGGACATGATCGACCCGGCGATCCTGCGGCCGGGCCGGCTGGACGTGAAGATCAAGATCGAGCGCCCGGACGCCGAGGCGGCCCGGGACATCTTCTCGAAGTACCTGACCACCACCCTGCCGCTGCACACCGACGACCTGAGCGAGTTCGGCGGCGACAAGGGCGAGTGCGTGAACGGGATGATCCAGCGCGTCGTGGAGCGGATGTACACCGAGGCCGACGAGAACCGGTTCCTCGAGGTCACCTACGCCAACGGCGACAAGGAGGTCCTGTACTTCAAGGACTTCAACTCGGGCGCGATGATCCAGAACATCGTCGACCGGGCCAAGAAGATGGCGATCAAGGCGTTCCTGGACGACAACCAGAAGGGCCTGCGGGTGCAGCACCTGCTGCAGGCGTGCGTGGACGAGTTCAAGGAGAACGAGGACCTCCCGAACACCACGAACCCCGACGACTGGGCCCGCATCTCCGGCAAGAAGGGCGAGCGGATCGTCTACATCCGGACGCTCATCTCCGGCAAGCAGGGCACCGAGCCGGGTCGCTCCATCGACACGGCCACCAACACGGGTCAGTACCTGTAAGACCGTCGTACCGGCTGCCCCTGGACACGCACTGTCCAGGGGCAGTCGGCGTCGTGTGGCAGGAACGTCGCCCTGAAGGTGCAGGACAGCTGATCACCGGTCGCGAGACCACCAGAGGCTGAGTGCGAAGGCGAGACCCCACAGCAGGAACCACGGATCCCAGAAGTAGGCGTGCCAGGCGAGTGCGCGCGGGTCCGACGCTTGTACGTCGGAGCGCACGGCGACGATGCCGGCCAGCGTCAGGATGCCGCCGTACAGGGTCAGGACGGTAGCGGCGATCCAGCTCAGGATGCGCGGGACCCGGGGCGCGCGAACGACGTCGTACTGGAGGATCGGCGCGGCGACGGCCACGCCGGCCTTCAGTACGACGACGAGCCACAGGCCGAGGATGACGAGTGGCTCACGGGTGCGGCCCCAGCGTTCGAGGTCGCCACCGATCGTGTCGAGGAGCCAGGTGCCGCCGAGCGCCCAGTAGGCGCTGAACAGGGCGTGTCCGAGGCCAAGCATGCAGGCGGTGAACGCGGTCAAGCGAGCGGCTGTCCTGTGCACCGCCCGAGTGTGTCAGGAGGCGCTCATCAGCAGAGGGGGGAGCCCGGGTTTCCCCTGATCCCGCTCTGGGCTCGACGGGTTTACCGTTCTGGTATGGCGACGGACGAGGTGCGGAAGGACCTGCGCGCGGCGGTGGCTGCGCGGCAGGAGCTGGGCCCTGAGTACGAGGACGAGATCATCGACAGCTTCCTCGCGAAGCTGGACGCCCGCGAGGCCCAGCGCCACAGCCAGGACCTCGAGCACCGCCGAGAGGACCAGTTGCTGGAGGCAGCCGGCCTGAAGCGCCGCGAAGGGTCGGACCCCGGCGGGCTGGCGCTGGCGATTGTCTCGGTCGTCGCCGCCATCCCGATCACCGCCATCGCCGCCGACATGAGCGGCCTCCCCGGCATCCTGATCAGCTGGGCCGGCCTGGTGGGCATCAACGTCGCTTGGACCTCCGGCCGCCGCAAACCCCGCTAGGCGGGCCCTGAGGGCGCGTCCACGAGGCTCCGGACGTACGGCCCCAGCAGCGCCGTCGTGTCCGGGACGAAGGGCCACTCGTCCAGACGCCGTACGAGCTCGTCAGGGGCCATCCAGGCACCCCAGGACACCTCCTCGGGCTGGTGGGTGACCGGGCCGTCCCAGACGCACGTGTAGAGGTACGCGTGGTAGTTGGTGGACTCATCGGCGTAGTCGCCCTCCGGCAGCTTCACCAGCTCGGTGCCGGCGATCCCCAGCTCCTCGGCCAGCTCCCGTACGACGGCGTCGTACGGGTCCTCGCCAGCGGCTATGACACCACCCGCGGAGAAGTCGTAACACGCTGGGAAGACGTCCTTGGTCGCCGTCCGGCGATGCACGTAGATCTCACCGGCCGGATTCCGGACGAGCACCCCGGTGGCGGCATGGCGCAGATTGTCCCGCCGCATCACCGACCGCGGCGCCGACCCGATGACATGGTTGTCCGCTCCCAGAATCGCCACGATCTCGTCCACCCACGAAGTTTCACACGTAACCCTGTGGACACGGCAACGGCTTTAAGCGCCGGTACCGCGTAGGCTCGTTCGCATGAGTGTTCGGCGGATCATGGGGACCGAGACCGAGTTCGGTATCTCGGTCCCAGGTCAGCCCGGGGCGAACCCGATGCTGACCTCGAGCCAGGTGGTGAACGGCTACGCCCAGACGCAGCCGCTCGCGCGCAAGACCAGGTGGGACTTCGACGAGGAGCACCCACTGCGGGACGCGCGCGGGTTCGACCTGAGCCGGGAGGTGGCCGACTCCAGCCAGCTCACCGACGAGGAGACCGGCCTGGCCAACGTGATCCTCACCAACGGCGCCCGGCTGTACGTCGACCACGCCCACCCGGAGTACTCCGCGCCCGAGACCACCAACCCGCGCGACGTGGTGGTGTGGGACAAGGCCGGCGAGCTGGTGATCATGGAGGGCGCCCGGCAGGCCCGGCAGATCCCCGGCGCGCCGCCGCTGAACCTCTACAAGAACAACACCGACAACAAGGGCGCGTCGTACGGCTCGCACGAGAACTACCTCATGCGCCGCTCGACGCCGTTCGCGTCGATCGTCCGGCACCTCACACCGTTCTTCGTGAGCCGTCAGGTGGTCACCGGCGCGGGCCGGGTCGGGATCGGCCAGGACGGCACCGCGCACGGCTTCCAGATCAGCCAGCGGGCCGACTACTTCGAGGTCGAGGTCGGCCTGGAGACCACGCTGAAGCGGCCGATCATCAACACCCGCGACGAGCCGCACGCGAACCCGGATCGCTACCGCCGCCTGCACGTGATCATCGGCGACGCGAACCTGTCCGAGATCTCGACGTACCTGAAGGTCGGGACGACCAGCCTGGTGCTGTCGATGATCGAGGACGGCTGGCTGACCGACGACCTGAGCGTGGACCGCCCGGTCACCGCGCTGCACGAGATCAGCCACGACCCGTCCTGCACCCATCTGATGACGCTGAAGGACGGTCGCAAGCTGACCGCCGTACAGCTCCAGACGGAGTATCTCGAGCAGGCCCGCAAGTACGTCGAGGACAAGTACGGCGACGACGCGGACCGGCAGACCAAGGACGTGCTGCACCGCTGGGAGCAGCTGCTCGACCAGCTCGCCACCGACCCGATGAAGCTGGCCGACCAGCTGGACTGGGTCGCCAAGCTGAAGCTGCTGCAGTCCTACCGCGACCGCGACGGCCTGGAGTGGGACGACCCGAAGCTGCACCTGATCGATTTGCAGTACGCCGACCTGCGCCCGGACAAGGGTCTGTACTACAAGTTGATCAAGGCCGGCCGGATGCAGCGCCTCGTCACCGACGAGGAGATCCGGATGGCCGTCTCGCACCCGCCGACCGACACCCGCGCCTACTTCCGCGGCCGCTGCATGCAGCAGTACGCGCCGCAGGTCGCGGCCGCCTCCTGGGACTCGGTGATCTTCGACCTGCCGGGCAAGGAGTCGCTGCAGCGGATCCCGACCTTGGATCCGTTACGGGGCACCAAGGCCCATGTCGGAGCACTTTTGGACCAGTGCGACACCGCGAGTGACCTGGTTCGCACCATTACTGGGGGCGCCGCCGGGTAGGGTCGCTATTGAGGGTCGGTTGGGCGGCCCTCCCAGCGGTTCTAGGAGGTGTGTGCCATGGCTAAGGACGGCGGGCAGCAGCACAAGCAGCCGAAGCGTTCGTCGACCGAGGAAGAGGTCGAGCAGGTCGAGACGTCCGAGGACGTCCAGGAGCGCAAGGAGCGGCTCGACGAGGACGTCGACTCGATCCTGGACGAGATCGACGAGGTGCTCGAGGAGAACGCCGAGGAGTTCGTCCGCGGGTTCGTGCAAAAGGGTGGGGAGTGAACCGCTCGATGACATTCGATGCCTCCGGCCGGTTGCCGGAAGCCTTCCTGACCCCAGGTGGCTCGTCGTTCATGGACTTCCTGGCCGGGCACGCGCCCGACCTGTTGCCGGGACGGCGCAGCCTGGGGTCGGCCGACTTCTCCGCCGACGTCCCGCACGGTACGACGATCGTCGCGGCCACCTTCCCCGGTGGCGTCGTGATGGCCGGCGACCGGCGGGCCACGATGGGCAACATCATCGCCCAGCGTGACATCGAGAAGGTGTTCCCGGCCGACGAGTACTCCGCGGTGGCGTTCGCGGGCTCGGCCGGGTTCGGGCTGGAGATGGTGCGGCTGTTCCAGGTGGAGCTCGAGCACTACGAGAAGCTCGAGGGCACCACGCTCAGCCTGGACGGCAAGGCCAACCGGCTGAGCGCGCTGATCCGGGGCAACCTGGCGATGGCGATGCAGGGCCTGGCCGTGGTGCCGCTGTTCGCGGGCTACGACGAGGACATCAAGGGCGGCCGGATCTTCTCCTACGACCCCACCGGCGGGCGCTACGAGGAGACCCACTTCCACAGTGTCGGCTCGGGTTCGCTGTTCGCCCGGGGCGCGCTGAAGAAGCTCTACCGCGAGAACCTGTCCGCGACCGACTGCGCGACGGTGGCGATCCAGTCGCTGATCGACGCCGCCGACGACGACTCGGCGACCGGCGGCCCGGACATGCTGCGGCGGATCTTCCCGGTGGTCGGTGTGGTCACGTCGGACGGCTACCAGCGGCTGCCCGAGGACGAGGTGGCCGACATCGTCGACCGTGCCTGGGCCGAGCGGCACCAGCGGCCCGACGGCCCGGCCTCGGCGTCCCTGACCTGACCCCCTCCCGATCGACTGATAGAGGACGACACCTTCGATGAGCGTTCCGTTCTACGTCTCGCCCGAACAGCTGATGCGGGACCGGGCCGACTTCGCCCGGAAGGGCATCGCCAAGGGCCGCAGCGCGATCGCGCTGCAGTATGCCGACGGCATCCTGTTCGTCGCGGAGAACCGGTCGCCGGCGTTGCACAAGGTGGCCGAGATCTACGACCGGATGGCGTTTGCCGCGGTGGGCCGGTACAACGAGTTCGAGAACCTGCGGATCGCCGGCGTCCGGCTGGCCGACATGCGCGGGTACTCCTACGACCGGCGTGACGTCACCGGCCGGGCGCTCGCCAACGCCTACGCGCAGACGCTGGGCGCGATCTTCTCCTCCGGCGGCGAGAAGCCGCTCGAGGTGGAGATCCTGGTCGCCGAGATCGGCACCAGCACCGCCGAGGACCAGATCTACCGGCTCACCTACGACGGCTCGATCGCGGACGTCCGCGGGTACGCCGTGATGGGCGGGCCGGCCGAGCAGGTCGCGGACTACGTCGGCGAGCACTACCAGGAGGGCATCTCGCTGGCGGGTGCGCTCCGGCTCGCGGTGGACGCGCTCGGGCACGACAGCAACGAGGTCCGGGAGCTGACCCCGGACCAGATCGAGGTCGCGGTGCTGGACCGGACCCGGACCCAGGTGCGCAAGTTCAAGCGCATCTCGGAGGAGACGCTCGCGCGCATCCTGTCCGAGTCCCGCCCGGACACCACGCCGACGGAGCCTCCGGCCGGCAAACCGGCTGAGACCGCCGAGGCCACGCCGGCCGACGACACCCCGGTCGCCCCACCGGAGGACGACGCCCCCGTCGCCCCGCCGGAAGACCCGGACGACAACCGCCCGCTGTGACAGACGCACAAAGCAACCGGCAGCCGGCCGCCACGGACAACACTTCCGCGGCGGCCGGTCCCGTCCCACCTGCAAGCCGCGCGGCGGTAGTAGGCGAGCAGCCGTCGGCGGTGAACGGCGTGCCGACGGTGGGTGGTTCGGCCGGCGTGCGTGCTCGGGCCGGGGATCCTGAGGACTGGGTGTTGGTGGGGGAGCAGCCTGGCTTCAACGGGTTCTTGACGGTCAACCAGCGGCGGTACCGGTTGCCGGACGGGCGGGAGGTGGACTGGGATGTGTTCGGGCCCAAGACCGCTTCGGGGATCACGTCCGGGATCACGGTGCTGCCGCTGACGCCGGAGGGGAAGGTCGTCACGATCCGGATCTTTCGCCCGGGCCCGGATCAGGTGGTCACGAACCTGCCGGGCGGGCTGGTCGAGCCGGGTGAGGATCCGGCCGTGGCCGGCGTGCGCGAGCTCGAGGAGGAGACCGGCTACACCTGCGAGTCGTTCGAGCTCGTCAGCTGGAACTGGTCGGCGGCCTCCTCGGTCTACCGCAAGTACGTCGGCATCGCGCGCGGCTGCCGGCCCGACGGCACGCAAGCCCTGGACGAGTTCGAGGACTGCGTCCCGGTCGAGCTCACCGTCGACGAGTTCCGCGCCGAGCTCCGCACCTCCGGCGCGATGACCGGCATCGACGCGGCCTACTTGGCCCTCGACCACGCCGGCCTGCTGTAGTCGATCACGCCAGCTGTGACTCGACCACGCCCGCTGTGACTGGGCTTTGACTGAAACTGGTCACGCCAGAGGCTTGACGAGCAGGTCTGCGCACTGAATGGATGGGAGGTGCAAACGCCTTCCGCCCGAGGAGTTGCCATGCGCCGGTTCGTCCTCCCCGCACTCCTGCTGCTCGCCGCCCAGACCCTGTCCGCTCCGGCCGCGTCGGCCGACGCCACGATAGGGGCGCCGCCGGTGTCGCCTGAGCCTCAGCAGACCACCAGCCGCCCCGACGGCTTCAGCCTCGGCCGCACCGTCGGCCTGATGCACGGACCGACCACGGATCCGGACGCCGAGCGCGTCGTCCGCGAGACGCTCGAGCGGGCCGGCGTACAGACCGTCCGGGATCAGCCGGCGGCGGTGACCATTTGGCTGGGCGGGAACGAGCAGGTGCTGCGGCAGCTGAACGTGGAGCCCGCCAAGGGCTTGCCCGCCGAGGGGTATGTGCTCGCCGCCGGCGGCAAGAACGTCGTACTCGACGGGGTCGACACCGACGGGACGTACTACGCGGCGCGCACCTTCGCACAACTTGTCCAGGGCAACCAGTTGTCCGGGGTCGAGATCCGGGACTGGCCGACGATGCGCTACCGCGGCTCGATCGAGGGCTTCTACGGTACGCCGTGGTCGCATGCGGACCGCCTCGATCACCTCGACTACCTCGGCGCGCACCGGATGAACACCTACGAGTACGCGCCGAAGGACGACCCGTACCACCGCGAGCAGTGGCGCGACCCGTACCCGGCCGACAAGCTGGCCGAGCTCGGCGAGCTGGTCGAGCGGGCCCGGGGCAACAAAGTCGACTTCACCTTCGCGCTCTCGCCGGGGCTGTCGATCTGCTACACCTCCGACAGCGACTACCGGGCGCTGATCGCCAAGTTCGAGGCGCTCTACGGGCTGGGCGCGCGGGCGTTCAACGTGCCGCTCGACGACATCGATTACAACACCTGGCACTGCCCGGAGGACCGGGAGAAGTACGGCACCGGCGGCGGCGCGGCCGGCCAGGCGCAGAGCGAGTTGCTGAACCGGATCCAGCGCGAGTGGGTCGCCTCCAAGCCGGACCTGGCGCCGCTGCAGATGGTCCCGACCGAGTACTACAACGTGTCGGAGACGCCGTACAAGAAGGCGCTGCGGGAGCAGCTGGACAGCGCCGTGGTCGTGCACTGGACCGGCATCGGCGTCATCCCGCGCACGATCACAACCGCACAAGCGGCTCAGGCCAAGGCCGTGTTCGGGCACGACATCCTGATCTGGGACAACTACCCGGTCAACGACTACCTGGCCGGGCGGATCCCGCTGGCCGACTACAGCGGCCGGGAGCCCGGGATCGCGCAGCACGTCGCCGGCGTGATCTCCAACCCGATGAACCAGGCCGCGGTCAGCAAGCTCGCGCTCTACTCGTTCGCCGAGCTGGGCTGGAACCCGGCCAAGTACGACGAACAGGCGTCCTGGCACCAGGCGATCGCCGAACGCGCCGGGGGAGATCGCAAGACGATCGCGGCGCTCGAGGTCTTCGCCGACCTGAACACCTACGACTCGACGCTGCATCCGGAGAAGGCGCCGGTGCTGGCCGCCCGGACCGCCGCGTTCTGGAAGACCTGGCAAGCCGGCGACCACGACGGCGCGATCGAGGCGCTCGAGCCCTACTTCAACGCCATCGAGAAGGCGCCCGCTCAGCTCAGGGGTGGAGTGCAGGATCCAGCGTTCGCCGACGAGGCGAAGGCCTGGCTGGATGCGACCGTGCTCTGGGGCCAGGCGCTCCGGCGGTCGTTGCGGCTGCTCGACGAAGTGGCCGACGGCAACGGAGCGGCCGCCTGGGCGAGCCGGCAGCAGATCGACGCACTGGTTGCCCAGGCCAAGGAGATCCGGGACGTCCGGCTGCCGCACTCCAACACCTACCCACGGATCGGTGAGGGCGTCGCCGACGCGTTCCTCGCCGAGGCCGGTCGGGTGCACGACCAGTGGATGGGCATCGAGCCCGGACGTACGGCGTCCAGCTCGCAGGGCACGTACGCCGAGAACACCCCCGACCGCATGGTCGACGGCGACGAGTCGACGTACTTCTGGAGCAACGGCGCACCCGTGGCCGGGGACGAGATCCGCGTCGACCTCGGCAAGGCGCGGGCGATCGGCGACATCGCCGTACTGATGGGGAAGTCGGGCAGCCCGAGCGACTTCATCCACTCCGGTGTGCTGGAGTACTCGACCGACGGCTCCACCTGGACCGAGCTCACGCGGGCGACCACAGCCGAGGTGCGCTTCACCGCCGCCGTGACGGCGCGCTATGTCCGCTATCGTGCGATTGTCGACAATCCTTCGTTCTGGCTGGTGGTCCGCGAGTTCTCGGTCCAGGTCACCGACGGCTCCGAGTTGGTGCTCACGGCAACAGGCACACCTGCGCCCGCGGAGGGCTCGTCGCTGTCGGACGCGGTCGACCTCCAGGTGAGTACGGCGTACGTCGCAGGCGTTGCACCGACGGCGTCGGACGCGTTGACCGTCGAGCTGTCGTCGGCAACGTCAGTCGACCGGATCACCGTGCTGCAAGCCGAGGGCGCGGCTGCATCTGGACGCATCCAGGTCCGGACGAGCGACGGTTGGCAGGACATAGGCCCGGTGAAGGCCGCCTACAGTGCAGCGAACCTGCCGGCCACCACGATCGAAGTGGTCCGGATCGCGTGGGCGGCCGGCGCCGTACCGCCGCGGGTGCACGAGGTGATCGTGCACCGGGCCGGGAATTAGGTTGCCCGCGGTCGCACCGGGCCAGAGGATGGCCCGGTGCTGATCGATCACTGGCCGCTGCGCCGCCTCCGGCTGACCACCGAACGCCTCGTCCTGCGTCAGCCCGGTGAGGAGGAGCTCGCCGAGCTGGCCGACGTCGCGGCCAGTGGAGTGCACAAGCCGGGGGAGCGGCCGTTCCTGACCCCGTGGACGGACGCGCCGCCTGCGGAGCGCGCCCGGGGCGTCATGCAGGGGCACTGGGGCTCGCTGTCCTCGTGGAGTGCGCAGGACTGGACGTTGCAGCTCGGTGTGTTCCGGGAGGGCACGCCGATCGGGATGGTCGCTTTGCGGGCACAGGACTTCGCCGTACTCCGGGAGGTGAAGACGTGGTCCTGGCTCGGCCTGCCGCACCACGCCCAAGGCTTCGGCACCGAGGCGCGCCGTGCACTGCTGCATCTCGCGTTCGAAGGATTGGACGCGGTCGCGGCGCTGACGGAGGTGTTCCAGGACAACGCGGGCTCGCAGGGCGTGTCCCGGAAGCTGGGCTATCAGCCGGACGGGATCTCGCGGGACGTGCTGGACGGCCGGCCGGTGGTGTCGGACCGGCTCCGGCTAACCCGGGACAACTGGCAGCCGTCGGGCCGGGTCGAGGTCACCGGGCTGGAGGAGTGCCGGTCCTGGTTCGTCGCGTAGGCTGGACGCCGGACCGCGACTGGCGTTGAGGTGGAGAACCACCGGGGAACGGTCCGCCGGAGAACCGGCTCAGCCGCGCGCCTGGGCACTCGACCTGATGTCGACGCCCGAAGGAGCGCGCCGTATGACCAATCTGATGACCGGCACCGACCTGGCCGCCGAGATGGTGGCGAAGGCCGCCGACCGGGCCCGGGACCTGCAGGAGAAGACCGGCGTCCAGCCGTGCCTGGCGACCGTGCTGGTGGGCGACGACCCCGCGTCGGCGACGTACGTCCGGATGAAGCAGAACCGGTGCAAGAAGGCCGGCATCGGGTCCCGCAGCGTGGTCCTGCCCGCGGAGACCACGACAGAGGATCTCGTCGCCGAGCTCGAGCGGCTGTCCGGCGATCCGGAGGTGCACGGGATCCTGCTGCAGCACCCGGTGCCGGGACACATCGACGAGCGGGCCGCGTTCGAGGCGATCGACCCGGCCAAGGACGTCGACGGGGTGACCATGCATGCGTTCGCTGCGATGGCGTTCGGCGAGCCCGGGTTCCGGTCCTGCACGCCAGGCGGCATCCTGCGCCTGCTCGAGGCGTACGACGTACCGCTCGCCGGCGCCCACGCGGTCGTCATCGGCCGCAGCCCGATCCTCGGCAAGCCGGCCGGGATGTTGCTGCTGGCATCGAACGCCACCGTCACCTACACGCACTCGCGGACCGTCAACCTGCCGGAGATCGTGCGGACCGCGGACATCGTGGTCGCCGCGGTCGGCAAGCCGAACTTCGTCCGCGGCGACTGGCTGAAGCCGGGGGCGGTGGTGGTCGACGCCGGCTACAACGAGGGCAACGTCGGCGACGTCCACTTCGACGAGGCGGCCGCCGTGGCGAGCCTCGTGACCCCGGTCCCGGGAGGCGTCGGACCGATGACGATCGCCCTCCTCCTGGAGCAGACCGTCGACGCCGCCGAACGCATGTAATCACCTGTGATCGGCGGAGGGGGAGACGCTCCGGGAAACACACAACCTCCGGCCGCGGCGGTTCTTTTGGCCGCCTTCGGCGGCGCGCCGAGTCGAGTCGTGACCGGAGGTGATCGGCGCTGAGGGGGTGCTCCTGGAAGGACACGGCCTCCGGCCGCGGCGGTTCTTTTGGCCGCCTTCGGCGGCGCGCCGAGCCGAGTTCGGGCTGGAGAGATGATCGGCGACGGGCACCCTGGTTGGGCGCGCCGGCGGTGGCGGCCGCTGAACATCTGCGGCCGAACGCGGTGTCCGGCCTACTGGGCCGCCTTCGGCGGCGCGCCAAGCTGCGGTTCGGCTGGAGGCGGTCGGCATCGGGAATGTGTTCTGGACACTCGCAGGGACCGGCCTATGGGCTCCGCGCTGAACCCGGGCAGCACCAACTGCCGCTGGGCATTCCGGGGGATAACCCCGCGCGTTGCCCCTTCTCCCGCCGTATCAGCAGGGAGAAGGGGCAACCTCACGGGATATCCGGCTGTTCTGACGGATGTGTGGATCGGCTTGGTGCCCCAGTTCGCCACCATGGCGGTCGGCTGAGCCGCGCCCGCGCAACCCGGCCACTCGCGAACGGGATCCCGAGTTGCGGACCGCCAGGCCATCACAATCGCCACCTCCAACCCGGCACCTGCCTGGTGCCGCCGACGCCGGGCGATTGTGATGGCCCGGCAGTCCGCCGTCGAGCTCACAGACCCGACAACCCGGTGGCGTGCGCCCGCCCAACCCACGCCCACACACGTCCGTCACAAGAGCCGGATATCCCGTGAATTGCTGCCTTCTCCCCTCGTATGAGAGGGGAGAAGGCAGCGTCCGAGGGGAGATCCCCTCGGACGCTGCGGGTGCCGGGACACGACTCGGGTTCGGATGTCTGTTGTATGCCGCGACGTTTCCGCATGCGCCGATCGGGGGTTGGTCCCGCGCTGCAGGTGATCGGCGACGGCGAGGTGTTCCGGCGATGGAGGCGTCCTTCGGCGGTGGCAGTTGTTCTGGCCGCCTTCGGCGGGAGAGGTCACGGTCTTCGGTCGCGGCTGTCCGTTGCCCGCCTTCGGCAGCGGGCCGAGTCGAGTTATGGCCCGAGGTGTCGGCGCTGAGGGGTGCTCCGGACAACCGACGGAAGTCGGCGGCGGGGGTGCCACTCGACTATCCCGAGACGGTCGTCGTCCTCGACGCCGCCAGCCGTGGGTGTTGGCGTGCGCGATACTGCCTTGCGTTGGAGAGCAGGGCGTGTTGGGTGCGCACACCTATGCGGTTGTTCCGCGCCAGTGGCGTTGGCCCGTGCCCGCGGCTGCGGCTCAAAGAAGGTGCCGCCGCCGACGGTAGTGTCCGTTGCTTGGGCGCACAATCCGAGACGCGTGTCCACTCTCTGGCTGGTCTGTCCTAGGGTTGGGCCTAGACGACCAAGGAGGCGAGCACGTGGCGGTACGGGCGATCCGGGGTGCCACCCAGCTGGAGGTGGACGAGCGCGAGCACCTGCTCGAGCGGTCCGCCGAGCTGGTGAAGGCGGTCCTGGAGGCGAATGATCTGGACCACGAGGACCTGATCAGCATCCTGTTCACCGTCACGCCGGACCTGCGGTCGGAGTTTCCGGCCGTGGCGGGCCGCCAGATCGGGCTGACCGACGTACCGCTGATGTGCATGCAGGAGATCGACGTCCCGCACGCGCTGCCGCGGGTGGTGCGGATGATGGTGCACGCCGAGACGCCGCGGTCGCGGGAGAAGATCCAGCACGTCTACCTGCACGGCGCGGTCGCGCTCCGTCCGGACCTGACTGGCGCCCAGTGAGGGCCTCGTGACCGAGCTGCGCGGGCCGGTCCGGATCGTCGGCGCCGGACTGATCGGCACGTCGATCGGTCTCGCGCTGGGCCGGTTGGGCGTGGTCGTGGAGCTGGTCGACGCCGACCCGGACAACGCGTTGATGGCCGAGCGGATCGGGGCCGGCTCCCGGCTGGTCCAGATCGAGCCCCAGCTCGTGGTGGTCGCGGTACCGCCGGATCACGTCGGCCGGGTGGTCGCCGAGCAGCTCGAGCAGACCCAAGCGATCGTCACCGACGCCGCGAGCGTGAAGTCGAAGCCACTCGCCGATGCGCGCCGGCTGACCTCCGACCTCAGCCGGTACGTCGGCGGTCACCCGATGGCCGGGTCCGAGCGCAACGGGCCGCTGGCCGCCCGCGCGGACCTGTTCGACGGCGCGACCTGGGCCATCACCCCGCACGAGACCAGTTCGCCGGAGGCGGTCGAGCTTGTACGGCGTCTCGCCGAGGCGTCCGGTGCTCGGACGGTCGAGTTGTCGGTCGAGGACCACGACCTCGCGGTGGCCCGGGTGTCGCACCTGCCGCACCTGATGTCCGCCCTTGCGGCCGGGACGCTCGCGGACGCGCCCGACTCGCACCTGCAGCTGTCCGGGCAGGGCGTCCGAGATGTCACCCGGATCGCGGCCGGCGACCCGAAGCTGTGGACCCAGATCGTGTCCGCCAACTCGTCGGCGTTGACTGGCCTGCTGGAGCAGATCCGCGGCGAGCTCGACCGGGTCCTCGTTGCCCTGGGCAAGGAGGAGGCCGGCGAGGAGCTGACCTCGATCCTCGGCCTGGGCGTCTCGGGCGCGGTCAGGGTGCCTGGCAAGCACGGCGCCCCGCACATCGACCTGGTGTCCGTGCTGGTCACCATTCCCGACCGGCCGGGACAGCTGGCCCGGCTGTTCGCGGACGCCGCCGAGTCCGGGGCGAACGTCGAAGACCTGCGCATCGACCACAGCCCGGGCCGTCCGGTCGGTGAGGTCGAGCTGGCCGTCAAACCGGGGTCGGTGGACCAGTTGGTCGCCGTACTGACCGAGCGTGGCTGGGTCGTGCACAGGTAGGACACAGCTTTGTCCCCGGCCGCGGGTAATCTCTGGGCCATGATCATCGCTGTGGACGGCCCGAGCGGGTCCGGCAAGTCGAGCACCGCCCGAGGCGTCGCGACCAGGCTGGGGCTGCGGTACCTCGACACCGGTGCGACGTACCGCGCGGTGACGTGGTCGGCGCTCGAGCACGACCTCGACCTGGACGACACCGCGGCGGTGGCCGAGCGGGCGCGTGAGCTCCGGTTGGAGGTCAGCACCGACCCCGGCAAGCAGTACGTGATCGCCGACGACGTCGACGTGACGAGCGCGATCCGGGAGCCGCGGATCAGCGAGAGCGTCAGCAAGATCGCCACCAATCTGGACGTCCGCAAGGAGCTGATCCGGCGGCAGCGGGCCATCATCGACGACGCCCAGCCGACCGGCGGGATCGTGGTCGAGGGCCGCGACATCGCCACCGTGGTCGCCACCGACGCGGAGCTGAAGGTGCACCTGACCGCGGACCAGGACGCCCGGATGGAGCGGCGCGGCGCCGAGCTCGCCACCGGGGCGGTCACCGCCGAGCAGTTGCGGGACCAGATCGTCCGCCGCGACGCCGACGACGCGACCGTCTCGCAGTTCCTGGTGGCCTCGGACGGCGCGGTCACCATCGACTCGACGCATCTGTCCCTGGAGGAGGTCATCGACGTGATCAGCCGACTCGCGAAGGAGGCCGAGGCAGCGCCCCGTGACCGGGAGTCATGACAGCAGAACTCACGGGGCACCTCGAGCTGCCCCGTACCGATGACCTGCCTCGGCTGCCTTATCGGCTCGCGCTGCCGGTTCGCAGGTTCGCGCAGCCGTACTTTCAGCGCAAGTACCGGCTGACGATCCACCACGAGGACCTGTTCCCGCGGAGGGGACCGGTGCTGATGTCGCCGAACCACCTGAGCCTGCTCGACGGCCCGCTGCTCGGGGCGATTGCGCCCCGGATGCTGCACCAGCTCGGCAAGATCGAGGCGTTCGGCGGTCTCCAGGGCCGGTTCCTGCGCCGGATCGGCCAGATCCCGGTCGACCGGTCGGCGTACGACGTCCGCGCCATCCGGCAGTCGATCCAGGTGCTGCGCGACGGCCGGGTGCTGAACATCTACCCGGAGGGGACCCGCGGCGCCGGCGACTTCGCCCGGATCCGGACCGGGGTGGCGTACCTGGCGATGGTGACCGGCGCGCCGATCCTGCCGGTCGCGCTGCTCGGGACCAGGCTGCCGCACGGCTCCGTGGAGGCCTTTCCACCGGCCGGGAGCCGGATCGACGTGGTCTATGGCGAGCCGTTCTCGATCGACCGCGTACCCTTTCCCAGGAGGCACTCCGACGTACGGGCGGTTGCCGACCAGATCGGCGACGTGCTGCGGACTCATGTCAGGGCGGCCGTCGAAGCTACCGGCCACCCGCTCCCGGGCGCGCCAGACGTGAAGGATCCTGATGAGTGACCTGCCCACCGGCTACGACTTTGCCGAGCCCACCCACGAGCGCGAAGACACCGGGCCGCTGCCCGTGCTCGCGATCGTGGGCCGGCCGAACGTGGGCAAGTCCACGCTGGTGAATCGCATCATCGGCCGCCGCGAGGCCGTCGTCGAGGACACCCCGGGCGTCACCCGGGACCGGGTCTCGTACGACGCCAACTGGGCCGGCCGCGGTTTCACGGTCGTCGACACCGGCGGCTGGGACCCGGACGCGGTCGGGATGGCCGCGCTAGTCGCCGCCCAGGCCGAGGTCGCGATCAACGCCGCCGACGCGGTCCTGTTCGTGGTGGACGCAACGGTCGGGATCACCGACGCCGACGAGGCCGTCGTGCGAGTACTGCGGAAGTCCGGCAAGCCGGTCGTGCTGGCCGCGAACAAGGTCGACGACCAGCGGGTCGAGTCCGAGGCGATGAACCTGTGGAGCCTCGGCATCGGCGAGCCGTTCCCGGTGTCGGCGATGCACGGCCGCGGCACCGGCGACATGCTCGACGCCGTACTGGCCGCCCTGCCGGAGGCGCCGCCGGAGCGGGACGCCGAGGCGGGCGGGCCGCGCCGGATCGCGATCGTCGGCAAGCCGAACGTGGGCAAGTCCTCGCTGCTGAACAAGGTCGCCAAGGAGGACCGCGTCGTCGTCAGCGACGTCGCCGGTACGACGGTCGACCCGGTGGACGAGCTGATCACGCTCGGCGGCCAGGAGTGGCGGTTCATCGACACGGCCGGGATCCGGCGGAAGGTGAAGAACGCCAGCGGCCACGAGTACTACGCCTCGCTGCGGACCAACGCGGCGATCGAGCGCGCCGAGGTGGTCGTGGTGGTGATCGACGCCTCCGAGGTGATGTCGGAGCAGGACATCCGGATCATGAACGCGGTCGAGGAGGCCGGCAAGGCGCTGGTGATCGCGTACAACAAGTGGGACCTGGTCGACGAGGACCGGCGCTACTACCTGGAGCGCGAGATCGACCGCGACCTGGTGCAGTTCCGGTGGGCGCCGCGGGTGAACATCAGCGCGCTCACCGGGCGGCACATGGAGAAGCTGGTGCCGGCCATCGAGGCGGCGCTGGAGGGCTGGCAGACCCGCGTCCCGACCGGTCAGCTGAACGCGTTCCTCGGCCGCCTGGTCGCCGCGCACCCGCACCCGGTCCGATCGGGCAAGCAGCCGAAGATCCTGTTCGGCACCCAGGCCACCACGATGCCGCCGACCTTCGCGATCTTCACCTCCGGCGCGCTGGAACCGTCGTACCAGCGCTTCATCGAGCGCCGCCTCCGCGAGGACTTCGGCTTCGTCGGCAGCCCCGTCCACGTCCAGGTCCGGGCCCGCTCGAAGAAGCAAAAGCGCTGACCGGACCCTGGTCAAAGCACTCCGCAGGATGGGGTAAGGTTTACCCCGGTCGCCTCTCCGGAGGCGAGCCACGGGCTGTGGCCTAGTCAGGTAAGGCGCTAGTCTGGGGGACTAGAGATCCCGAGTTCAAATCTCGGCAGCCCGACCCCAAGAGGGGCACCGATATCTGTCGGTGCCCCTCCTTATGTTTGGCGTCATGGAGAACACGGGGAACCGACGCACCTGGACCGATGCTCAACTATGTAAGGCGGTCGAGAGCAGCCCGTCGTGGCGTGCGGTCGCGCGCGCACTGGGCTTGAAGGGAACATCCGCGGGGACGATCCGGGTGATCAAGCGGCATGTGGCCCCGTCTCGAGCTGGACACATCGCACTTCACCGGACAACGTCGCTGGTCTGATCTGCGACTGCGTGCAGCCGTGGCGGGGGCGAGTTGCTGGGCGGACGTGCTCGCCAGTCTCGGTGTCATCGACAACGGAGAGGACCGAGTCCGGATCAAGGGTCATGCGGTCCGGCTGGGCTTGGACTGCACTCATCTGAAGTCGCCGCAAGCCCGGTCGAACCCGGTCGAAGTATTCGACGAGCCGGTCCGGCCGGACATGCTTCGCTATTCGGCGGCAGCCCTGGCAATGGCCTGGTTCTCCTTGCGTGGATGTGCGGTTGCGTTGCCGATCGAGCCCCAGGAGTACGACCTCCTGGTGACGACATCCAAGGGCGTTCAGCGTGTACAGGTGAAGTCCTGTGCATCCCGCAACGGACGGGGTTACTGGGATGTCGGTATCGGACGTCGGCCGTATGTGCTCGACAAGTCCGCGAGCAAGATGCCTTATGACCCTGACGTGATCGACATGTTCTTCATCGTGCTCGGCGACGGCAGCATCTATGTCATCCCCAGCTCTGTCCTGGCTGGGCCGGGTGAGCATCTCGGCGGAGAGCTACACGCCGTATCGCGTGGGCGACGCGTCGAGCTTGTTACGTAGTGGGGCACCAGCAGGCGCTGATGCCCCAGGCGTCGGAATCAGCGCACGCCCGCGAGTTCCGTGGGCTCCGGTTCCTCGACGCGCAAGGACTCGCCTTCGATGTCGACTTTGGGAGTGATGCGGTCGAGCCAGCGGGGGAACCACCAGGCGCGGTCGCCGAGGAGGCTGAGGACGGCGGGGACCAGGGTCATCCGGACGATGAACGCGTCGACCAGGACGCCGATGGTGAGGCCGAAGCCGATCGCCTTGATGATCGGGTCGTGCACGAAGATGAAGCCGGCGAAGACGGAGGCCATGATCAGGGCGGCCGCCGTGACCACGCGGGCGCCGTGGCCGAGGCCTTCGACGGTGGCCTCGGTGGCGTGCTTGCCGTGCACGAACTCCTCGCGGACCCGGGACACGATGAAGACCTCGTAGTCCATCGCCAGCCCGAACAGCACGCCCATCATGATGATCGGCAGGAAGCTGACCAGCGGCCCGGGCGAGTCCACCCCGAGCAGCGACGCGCCCCAGCCCTGCTGGAACACCGCGACCGTGATCCCGAACGTCGCCCCGATCGTCAGCACGAACCCGAGCGTCGCCTTCAACGGCACCAGCAACGACCGGAACGCCAGGAGCAGCAGCAGGAACGACAGCCCGATGACCACCAGCAGGTACGTCGGCAACGCGTCGGACAGCTTGTTGGACACGTCGACCCCGACGGCCGTGTTGCCGGTCACGGAGATCGTCGTGTCACCGGTGGCGAGCGGCGCGATCGCGGACCGCAGGTTCTTGACCAGGTCCGCGGTCTCCTCGGTCGCTGGTCCGCTGGCCGGGATCACCTGCAGCAACCGCGTCGTACCGTCGGCGCTCGCGGGACCGGGTTGGGCCGCGACGACATCCGGGAGCCCTTGGGTCTTCGCTAGCACCTGCTGGACGACGGCCTCCGCGTTGTTGCTCTTGACGACGACCACGAGCGGACCGTTGGCGCCCGGTCCGAAGGCGGCCGCGGTGAGGTCGTAGGCGACCCGCTGGTTGGTCCCGGCCGCGGCCGACGCGCCGTCCGGCAACGCCAGCCGCATGTCCTGCACCGGGAGCGCCAGCGCCCCGAGCCCGATGATGCCGAGAGCAACGATCGGCACGCGGAAGCGGGTGGTGAACCGGCCCCACCGGAACCCGAACCCTTCGGCGGCCGGAGCTGTCGGTGCCTTCCGCAACTTCCGCGGCAGCACCCGCTTGCCCACGAACCCGAGCAATGCCGGCAGCAGCGTCAACGCCACCAGTACGGCGGTCAGCACGGTCGCCGCGGCCGCAAGGCCCATCGCGGTCAGGAACGGTACGCCGACCACACTGAGCCCGGCCAGCGCGATCACGACTGTCGCACCGGCGAACAGCACCGCCGACCCCGCGGTCGCGGTCGCGCGGCCGACCGACTCCTCCTCGTCCATGCCCTCGGCCAGCTGAGTCCGGTGCCGTGAGCTGATGAACAGCGCGTAGTCGATCCCGACCGCGAGTCCCAGCATCAGCGCCAGGATCGGCGCCGTCGACGACACGTCGATGAACGCGGTGACCAGGAACAGCCCGGCCATGCCGGCGATGACGCCGAGCAGCGCGGTGAGCAGCGTCATCCCGGCAGCAACGAGCGACCCGAACGTGACGACCAGTACGACGGCCGCGACCGCGACCCCGATGATCTCGGTGGCGCCGACCTCGGGGACACCGCCGGCGATCTGTCCGCCCGGGACCACCTGAAGATCCCCGGAGCTGAGTTCGCTGAGCGCGTCGTACGCCTCGGTGCTGTCCTTGCTCAGCTCGTCGGCCGGCTTGGCGAACTGGACGCTGATCAGGCCGGTCTTCCCGTTCGGGCTGATCGCCTTGCTGGTGAACGGGTCGACCGCGCCGATCACCTCCGGGACCTTCGCGACCTTGGCGACGGTCGTGCCGACGGCGGCCTTCACGGCCGGGTCGGCGAGCGTCTTGCCCTCAGGTGCCTTCACCACCACGGTCGCAGAGGCGCCACTCGCGGCCGGGAGCTCGGTCTTCAGGGCGTCGAGCGCGCGCTGCGACTCGGTGCCCGGGATCGAGAACGTATTGGTCGTCTTGCCGCCGAGGGTCAGTGCGCCGACCCCGAGCAGGACGAGGAAGACCGCCCAGACGGCAGCGACCAGCCGTCGGCGCTGGTAGGAGAACCGGCCGAGCCGGTACAGCAGATTGGCCATCGGGAATGCGTCCGTTTCGTGTGCAGGGGGAGGTTGCGGTGCAGATCAGGCGCGCTTGAGCAGCCGTCGTAGGGCGGTGTCGCAGAGCGTGCGGAGCTCCTCGTCGGTGCGTTCGCCGGGATGCCGGCACTCGCCGAGCAGGCCGTTGATCCCGAGCGTGGCGAGGTCGCGCTCGAGTTTGTCGTCACTGCCGGCCAGGAAGCCGGACAGCTGCATGCCGTCGGTGATCAGGCCGCTGATCTCAGGGATCTCGTCGATCACCGGGAGGATGTCCTGGACGACCTGGACCACCCCGCGGTGCTTGACGGAGAGGTCGGTGAACTGCTGGATCGCGATCTCTTGAGCCACCGCCCGCGGCAGCCCGTCGACGGTCCGGATCAGAGCGGCGAGGTCGGCGGCCGCGGGCTCGAGGACGGCGGCGAGCACGGCGGGCTTGCCGTGGAAGTGGTAGAGCACCGTCGCTTTCGAGCAGCCGGCCGCGGTCGCGATGTCCTGCAGCGACGTCGCGTTGTAGCCCTTGGCCTGGAACAGGCCCATCGCCTGACGCACGATCTCGTGCCTGGTCCGCTCCCGGGCGGGGGTGGTGACTGCCATCTCAGTAGCTTCCCTGACCGATCGGCCAGGTTTCAACCGATCGGTCAGGATTGTGGCCTGCCTCACCAGAACTCCGGGCTTTGTTTGCGGCGTAATGTTGTAATTCAGGAGGCGGAGATGGCCGAGGAGACTGCTGGGGACGACGTACTGGACGCTTACTCGCGGGTGGTCTCGGGTGTGGCGGAGCACTTGATCCCGCGGGTGGCCAGCCTGCGGAGCGCGAGCCGGCGCGGTGATTCGTCGGGTTCCGGCGTGGTGCTGACCGAGGACGGCCACCTGCTCACCAACGCCCACGTGGTCGGCAGCGCCGAGCAGGCGACGGCCGAGTTCGCGGACGGTACGGCGGCGCAGGCCCGGGTGATCGGGGTCGACCGGCTGTCCGACCTCGCCGTACTGCGGTCCGACCGCGACATCCCGGATCCGCCCGAGTACGGCGACGCGGACCAGTTGAAGGTGGGCAACCTGGTAGTGGCGGTCGGCAACCCGCTGGGCCTGGCCGGGAGCGTGACGGCCGGCGTGGTCAGCGCGCTCGGGCGGTCGCTGCCGGTGCGGACCGGAAATGCGACCCGCATGATCGAGGATGTGATCCAGACCGACGCGGCCCTGAACCCGGGCAACTCCGGCGGAGCGCTTGCCGACGGCAACGGGCGGGTGGTCGGCATCAACACCGCGGTCGCCGGGATCGGCCTCGGCCTCGCGGTCCCGGTGAACCAGACCACCCGGCGGATCATCTACGCGCTGCTGCATGACGGGCGGGTGCGGCGCGCGTACCTCGGGCTGGTGACGACGCCGGCGCCGTTGCGTCCACAGCTCGCGGAACGCTTCGACCAACGAACCGCGCTCCGTGTGGTCGAGGTGATCACCGGCAGCCCCGCCGCACAGGCCGGTCTCCGCCAAGGCGATCTCGTCCTGGCGGTTGACGGCGTACCCCTGCGGGATGCGCAGTCGCTGCAGCGTCAGCTCTTCGAGGATGCGATCAACCGCCGTACCGAGATCACCGCGATCCGCAACGGCGCCTTGGTCGACGTGGTGGCTCTGCCGGCCGAGCTCACTGACCGGTAGTCAGGTCCGCTCGCAGCAGGACGCCCGTACCAGGACGCAGTGGGTCGCCGGGGAACGAGAACGCTCGGGTGAGCTCGGTGAAGCCGAGGCGGTGGTGGAGGTCGAGCGTGGCGCCGTTCGCGAGGTTGGCGAAGTAGTAAACGCAGTCGGCACGGCCGGAGGTCCAGCGCATTCGGTCGACGGTGAGGAGCTCGCCGACGCCGTGCCGGCGCCAGGCTGGTGCGACGATCAGGCCGACGAGCTAGTACCCGGTCGGCGCCGTGTCCGGCGGATCGCCGGGGGAGACGTGGTGGTGGATCACGCCGCCGTACCCGATCACCTCGTCGCGGGCGCAGGCGACCGCGGCGTACCGGTGCGGGTCGCGCAGGTCGTCCCTCAGGCGGTGTGCGCGTTCTTCGACAGAGCGCCGGTCCGGGACACGATCAGTCGAGCGCACGCCTCGAGATCCGCGACGTGCGCCGGGCGCACGATGATCGACGCGCCGACCGGTCGTCGGCCGGCGCCCGGCTGGTAATCCGCGAACCCGCTCACCTCGGCAGCTTAGGATCGGCCGGGTGGACGAACGAGTGAGGCTGGCGGGGGAGCTGTACGAGCGGGCGATCTTCAACGGTGAGGCCGGCGTTCTGGCGCGGGCCGATCGGGAGCTGGACGCGGCGGAGGCTGAGCTCGCGTTGGCGCGGGGGAAGGTGTTGCATGGGCGATTCCTGGAGACCGGGGTCGAGGACGCTCGAGAGTTGGAGTTGTTCGAGCGGGCGTTGGGCCTCTACGACGCGCTGGGTGATGAGCGTGGGCAGGGCGAGGCGTACTTCTGGATCGGCTGCTTCCACCAGGTCGTGCGCGACGACAGCGAGCCTGCGGTGTCGGCGTTCACCCGCTCGCGTGAGCTGGCGCAGAAGCGCGGCGACGACCTGATGCTGTCCTACGCTCTCCGCCATCTGGGCGTCGCCGCTCATATGGCGGGCGACGCTGACCAGGCCCGCGCGCTGCTGGAGGAGTCGACGGCGCTGCGCCGTACCCTCGGCTTTACTGCCGGCGTGGCGGCGAACATGGTCGGCCTGATCTACCTGTCCAGCGGCGACGAGGCGCATGCATTGGCCGACGAGGCCGCCAGCCTCGCGGCCTCCGTCGGCGCCGACGCCATCAGCAAACAGATCGAAGAAGCCCGCTCACGCCTGTAGCGGTCCGCCCCGGAGCGGTTGGCCGGTCTGAGTACGGCGCTCGTTGTCGCGGACCCGCGGTTCGTAGTGCGCGAAGAAGATCTTGCCGACCAGGTCACGGCGGCTGTGCACACCGGTCTTCTCGAAGATGCTCTTCAGGTGCTGCTGAACGGTGTGCGCGGAGACGACCAGCCGGTCGGCGATGTCCACGGTCGACTCGCCCTGCAGCACCAGCCGGGTCACCTCCTGCTCGCGCTCGGTCAGCCCGTACGCCGCCATCAGCAGCGGAGCGATGCGGATGGGGTGGGCCGGGGGATTGGTGGTACGAGCCAGGAGCCTGCGGGGGCTGCTCTGGGCACTGCTCGACGCACAGTCCGCCGGCCACGACGTACCGCGTGAGGTCCTGACCGGCCTCATGGACCTGGCGCGCGAAGACGTCTCCGTGGCCGCGAACGGCGTCGTCACCCCACACTCCACCGAGGGTGCGCTCGCGACCATCGCGCTCCACGGCATCAAGCTGGCACTGAGCCCGCCGCCCCAACCGGTCCGCACCTGCGATCGCTGCGGCTGGTTCTTCCTCGCCCGCGCCGCCGCTGGTGCAGCATGAAAACCTGCGGCAACCAAACCAAAGCCGCCCGCTACCGAGCAACCCACCCCTGACCCCGTCACCACCCCCGGGCAGGGCGGTTCACGCTTCGTCGGGTTAGCTCTCCACGACGCCGACATGCGGAGAGAGGTAAGCGTCTGCTTCTGGGAAGACCGAGCCGCGCTTCATCCCTGGCTGAGGTTGTCAGCCTTCCCGCCGAACGCGTCTGCCTACCAGCCGCGGGCGCGCCATTCCGGGAGGTTGGGGCGTTCTTTGCCGAGGGTGGTGTCGGCGCCGTGGCCGGGGTAGACCCAGGTTTCGTCGGGGAGGGCGTTGAACAGCTTGGCCTCGACGTCGTTGATGAGTGAGGTGAAGCGCTCGGCGTCGCCCTGGGTGTTGCCGACCCCGCCGGGGAACAGCGAGTCGCCGGTGAACAAGTGCGGTGCGCCGGCCGGGTCGTCGTACAGGAGGGCGATCGAGCCCGGGGTGTGGCCGACCAGGTGGATGACGCGGAGCGAGCACTGGCCGACCGGGATGGTGGCGTTCTCGTCCACGAGCTCGTCGGTGGGGACGTCGATGCCCTCGGCGTCGTACCGGCCCGCCACTGTGGTCGCGTTGGTCCGGGCCACCACCTCGGCGAGCGCCTGCCAGTGGTCCTGGTGCCGGTGCGTCGTGACGACTCGCTCGAGCCCGCCGTCGCCGATCAGCCGGAGCAGCGTCTGCGCCTCATTGGCCGCGTCGATCAGCACCTGCTCGTCGGTACGGCGGCAGCGCAGCAGATAAGCGTTGTTGTCCATCGGCCCGACGGCGACCTTGGTGATCATCAGCTCGGCCAGCTCGTGGGTCTGCACCGGCCCACCCACCCTGACGTTCCCGTGGTACTCCGCCATCAGCCCTCCTGGGTCTCGGTCCTCCGGGTCCGATCCTTGCACCGATCGGGCCGTGCGGTCATGTCGGCCGAGTTGCCAGAACCGGTGTCGGCGGTCGAATATACTTTCGAAGCCGGGTCGAGCAGGACCCCCGGTCCGGCGCCGGAAGTTTTTGTCGGTGGGCCTGGTTAGCATGACCGGGGCATGCCATGCGACCACCTGGAACCCCTCGAGAACGGCTGAGAGTGAGCTTGTGTCTGACCGTCTGATCGTGCGCGGAGCACGTGAGCACAACCTGAAGGACGTCTCGGTCGACCTGCCGCGGGACGCCATGATCGTCTTCACCGGCCTGTCCGGGTCCGGCAAGTCCAGCCTGGCGTTCGACACGATCTTCGCCGAGGGCCAGCGGCGCTACGTCGAGTCCCTGTCGGCCTACGCGCGGCAGTTCCTCGGCCAGATGGACAAGCCGGACGTCGACTTCATCGAGGGCCTGTCCCCGGCGGTCTCGATCGACCAGAAATCCACCTCCCGGAACCCGCGCTCGACCGTCGGCACGATCACCGAGGTCTACGACTACCTCCGGTTGCTGTTCGCCCGGGCCGGCCGCCCGCACTGCCCGGAGTGCGGGGAGCCGATCGCGCGGCAGACTCCGCAGCAGATCGTGGACCGGGTGCTCGAGCTGGACGAGGGCACCCGGTTCCAGGTGCTCGCGCCGGTCGTCCGCGGCCGCAAGGGGGAGTACGTCGACCTGTTCCGCCAGCTCAGCGGACAGGGATTCGCGCGGGCCCGGGTGGACGGCGAGACGATCCAGCTGACCGAGCCGCCGAAGCTCGACAAGCAGAAGAAGCACAGCATCGATGTCGTGGTCGACCGGCTCGCGGTGAAGAGCTCCGCGAAGCAGCGGCTGACCGACTCGATCGAGACCGCGCTCGGCCTGGCCGGCGGCCTGGTCGTGCTCGACTTCGTCGACCTGCCGAGCGACGACCCGCACCGCGAGCGCCGCTTCTCCGAGAAGCTCGCCTGCCCGAACGACCACCCGCTCGCCATCGACGAGCTCGAACCGCGGTCGTTCTCCTTCAACTCGCCGTACGGCGCCTGCCCGGTGTGCACCGGACTCGGCACCCGGATGGAGGTCGACCCGGAGCTGCTGGTCCCGGACCCGTCGAAGTCGCTCGAGGAGGGCGCGATCCAGCCGTGGTCGGGGGCGAACGTCACGCAGTACTTCGAGCGGCTGCTGGCGGCGCTGGCCAAGGACCTGAAGATCAAGACCACGACGCCGTTCGGCGAGCTGCCGGCGAAGGCGAAGAAGTCGCTGCTCACCGGCCACGACCGGCAGGTGCACGTCTCCTACAAGAACCGGTACGGCCGCGAGCGGTCGTACTACACCACCTTCGAAGGGGTGATCCCGTACGTCGAGCGGCGGCACGCGGAGGCGTCGAGCGACACCAGCCGGGAGCGGTTCGAGGAGTACATGCGCGAGGTGCCGTGCCTGGCCTGCAACGGCGCGCGGCTGAAGCCGATCTCGCTGGCGGTCACGCTGGGCGGCAAGAACATCGCCGAGATCAGCGCGATGTCGATCGACGAGGTGCACGACTTCCTGCGCCAGATGGACCTGACCCCGCGGGAGAAGCAGATCGCGGAGCGGGTGGTCAAGGAGATCGGCGAGCGGCTGCGGTTCCTGCTCGACGTCGGTCTGGACTACCTGGCGCTGAGCCGGCCGGCCGGTTCGCTGTCCGGTGGTGAGGCGCAGCGGATCCGGCTCGCGACCCAGATCGGGTCCGGCCTGGTCGGCGTGCTGTACGTGCTCGACGAGCCGTCGATCGGCCTGCACCAGCGGGACAACCGGCGGCTGATCGAGACCCTGGTCCGGCTGAAGGAGCTCGGCAACACGCTGATCGTGGTCGAGCACGACGAGGACACCATCGACCACGCCGACTGGGTGGTCGACATCGGCCCCGGCGCCGGTGAGCACGGTGGCCAGGTGGTCGTCTCGGGCACCGTCGAGGACCTGAAGAACCACCCGGACTCGATCACCGGGGCGTACGTGTCCGGCCGCCGCGAGATCCCGATCCCGGCGGTTCGCCGGCCGCTCACCGAGGGCCGCGAGCTGACCGTGTACGGCGCCCGGCAGAACAACCTGAAGGACATCGACGTCACCATCCCGCTCGGGGTGTTCGTCGCGGTCACCGGGGTGTCCGGCTCGGGCAAGTCGACGCTCGTCAACGACATCCTCTACACCTCGCTGGCGCGGCAGATCTACGGCGCCCGCGCCGTACCCGGCCGGCACACGAAGATCTCCGGCATGGAACTGGTCGACAAGGTCATCCACGTCGACCAGTCGCCGATCGGCCGGACGCCGCGGTCCAACCCGGCGACGTACACCGGCGTCTGGGACCACGTCCGCAAGCTGTTCGCGGAGACGCCGGAGGCGAAGGTCCGCGGGTACCAGCAGGGCCGGTTCTCGTTCAACGTCAAGGGCGGCCGGTGCGAGGCCTGCTCCGGTGACGGCACGCTGAAGATCGAGATGAACTTCCTGCCGGACGTCTACGTCCCGTGCGAGGTGTGCCACGGCGCCCGGTACAACCGGGAGACGCTCGAGGTGCACTACAAGGGCAAGACGGTCGCGGACATCCTGGACATGCCGATCGAGGAGGCGTCGGAGTTCTTCGCCGCCATCCCGGCGATCTCGCGGCACCTGACGACACTGACCGAGGTGGGTCTGGGCTACGTGCGGCTGGGCCAGCCCGCGCCGACGTTGTCCGGCGGTGAGGCGCAGCGCGTGAAGCTGGCGTCCGAGCTGCAGAAGCGATCGACCGGCCGGACGGTGTACGTGCTGGACGAGCCGACCACCGGCCTGCACTTCGAGGACATCCGCAAGCTGCTCGGCGTCCTCGGCGGCCTGGTGGACAAGGGCAACTCGGTGCTGGTCATCGAGCACAACCTCGACGTGATCAAGACCGCCGACTGGATCATCGACCTCGGCCCGGACGGCGGCCGCCGCGGCGGCACGCTGGTGGCGGAGGGTACGCCGGAGGACGTGGCGGCGAACGCTGCGTCGTACACCGGTGAGTTCCTGTCCGAGATCCTGAACGGGCGGGCCGCGAAGCCGAGCGCCAAGAAGCAGTCGGCGGCCGCCAAGAAAGCCCCGGCCGCGAAGAAGGCGGCCGCGGCCAAGAAGGCGCCGGCGAAGAAGGTCGCCGCCGCGAAGAAAGCGCCGGCGAAGAAGGCCACCGCGACCAGGAAACGCGCGGCCAGCTGATCGTCGTTTAACCGCAACCCCCAGCCAACTCAACCGGCTGGGGGTTGCTGCTGTCTGCGCGAGATCACCCGAAAGCGCGTGGAAAGCAGGTGGAAAGGTCGGATTGGCAAGGTGGCCCCGTGATCAAATCCGACAGTGTCCCGGTCGACGAGGTGACCGCAGCGGTCAAGGCGCTGCACGCGAACGTGGCGACCCTGCGCGGTCTGGCCCAGCAGGTCAGCGACATCGGTGACGACATTCAGGACACCTGGCAAGTCGTGGGCTCCGACGACGCCATGGCCGGCTGACCCGCAGTGGGCTGGGACATCGACGTCGAAGGCACGGGGCAGGTGCTCATCGACACGGCGACCGCTGCGGAGCCGTTCAACGAACTACTGACGACGTACGGCGAGGCGCTGGAAGCTCTGATGCTGGGAACGACCTACCTGGTCGTGGATTCCGGCGCTCGGCGGGCTGGCGCACGCGGCGGTCAAGGCGTTCTGGCGGGGGACACGGCGGCGCTGGGTTGCCTCAACGTCGTCTCGGCGGCCATCGGCGAGTACTCCGCGCATTGGGCGCCGACCCTGGAGGATGCGGCGACGCAGGTCACCGCCTCATTGACCGGTCTGCAGAACGCCCTCGAGGCCTACCTGAACGGGCAGGAAGAGATGGTCATGAACGCCCAGCGGAACGCTGCGAACGGCTACATCCCGGACCCGACGGCCGAGATGCCGACGACTCACGGCGGCGACGTCGCGGTATGACCGATCAGCAGCCGGCCGTGGTGCCGGAAGAGGTTGCCCAGGCCGCGCGGGTGCGGCTCGCCGAGTGGCTGACCGCCCAGGCGCCACTCCCTGAGTTGGGCACCACGGCCGCGGAGCTGGCGGCGTGGACGGCGTACCACGCAGGGGAGTGCGTCGTCCTCGTTCCACCCGGCTACGCGAACCTGCTGTTCCTGGTGGCCGATCACGGCATCAGGTCGTTCGCGCCGAGCGAGCAAACCCTCGAACGAGCAATGGCTGAACTGACATGATTCATCCGGAAGGCATCCCGGTCGAGGAACTGAGCCTGGTGGCCTCTGCCCTCGAGGAGCACGTCTCGGAGCTGAGCCGGCTCGGCGAGCCGTTCACCGACCTGGGCAACGACATCCACAGCACGTTCCAGGGGCTGAACGCGGTGTACGAAGCCCCCGAGCGGGAGCTGCTGGTCGGCTCGACGCTGAAGATCAAGACGAACCTCGACGAGTTCGGCCCGAGTCTGCCGGCGATGGCGGGGCATCTGGTGACCCTCGCCGGGGAGATGCGCGCCTTGGCGTCCTTTCTCGGGACCATCCAGGAAGATGCCTACGACTGGGAGCGCCGGAAGGACGCTGACCCGGAGTGGCAGAGCGATCAGGCCATGGTGGACGAATGCAACATGCTGGTCGGGTTCGTCGACGCGATCATGACGGAGCGACTCCCGGAGATCTGCTTCACCGCCGCCAACGAGATCGTCAAGCTACACGGCGGCGACACCTGGGACCCGGAGACCGGCCTACGCGAAGACGAGGAGCCACCCCCACCACCGGAGGACGCCCCGGAACCGGAGGACCCGCCGTGGGGGACCGCAGAGGATGTGGATTATCCGTGGTGGGCGGACACCCTCATGGCCCCGGGCTACTTCTGCCAGGGCGTCCTCACCGTCGTCGCCGAGACGGTCGAGAGCGTCCTGACCCTGGTGCCGGTGCTCCCGTTGCTGGGCGAGAACGACCGGTTGCGGGACTGGGCGAAGGACACCCTGAACTACGACATACCGACCTGGGAGGACGCGGGGAACGCCTGGAAGGGCTTGGGAATCTTCGTCGGGCAACTCGCGTCGGCTCCGGGCCAGCTCCTCGCCTGGGGCCAGGAGGAACTCTTCGGCATCGAGCGGCCCGACTGGCTCAAGGAGTGGAGCGAGACGGGCCTGACCATGGGTGACCAGATGATCGAGGGCTTCCTCGCCTGGGACGAATGGAAGGAGAACCCGGCCAAGGCCTTGGGGATGGTGACCACGAACATCGTCGCCACCGTCTTCTCCGGCGGCTCGGCCGGCGCGATCAGGGGCGCCGCGATGGCGGGCAGGTTCGGCATGCTGAGCAGCACGGTGGCGAGGGTCGCCGGCGTGGCCTCGAAGGTGCAAAGCGTGCGGATCACCATGCACGACGCAGCGCTGGCCGCGGCGATGAGGATCCCGAAGGTCAGCGAAGTGGTCTCCGGGCTGTCCAAGATCCCGGTCATCGGCGACACCTTCAGGTTCGAGGGCGTTCAGCCGGTAGACGTCTCAGCCAACGCGCCCGACCTCACCGACTCGACCTCGACGACCTCGTCAACCTCGTTCGACTCATCCGACGCCACGACCGACACGTCGTCCTTCGACACGTCGTCCGTGGACACGTCGTCCGTGGACACCTCGTGGACGGACTCGACCGACGTCACGACAGCCAACCCGCCGGTCGACACCCCAAGCGTGAACGTCCCGCCGGCCTCACACATCGACCCGGTCACCCACCCAGACCCCGACACCACCACACCCGCTTCGCCCGTAGCTCCCGGCACGACGTGGCCGAGCCCCCACGCCCCGGACGCGCCCCCAACCCCGGGCACCCACACACCAAGCTCACCCCCGCCCTCAACCACCCCCCGCACATCCGACACCTCGCCAACGCCTGACACATCACGTACGCCGGACACCCCACGCACACCAGACACATCACGTACGCCGGACACCTCACGCACACCCGACACCTCGCGCACGCCTGACACCTCACGCGCCCCCGACACGACTCGCTCGCCGGACACCTCGCGCACGCAGGAGTCGACGCGCACGCCCGAGACATCGCATGCGCCAGAGTCGACCCGCACACCGGAGTCGTCGCGTACACGGGAGACGTCGAACACACCGGAGTCGACCCGCACGCCTGAGACGTCGGGCACGCCTGAGACGTCGCGTACGCCTGAGACGTCGCGTACGCCTGAGTCGACGGGCACACCCGAGACGTCGCGTACGCCGGAGACGGGTAGATCCAACGCGCCGGTTGGGTGGCGTACGTCGGAGAGCACTCCGGGTGAGCGGACGCCCGAGCACTCGTCGCAGCCGCAGGCGGGCAGGACTGAGGATCCCGTCGTGGCACCGGTCATGCCTATGCATCCCGGCGTACCAAGCCATGCCGGTGCACCGCACACACCGAGCACCCCGGGCCGGACCGGCACGCCGAACCAGCCGGGCCAGGTGGACGCACCGGCCGACGGCACTCCGCGCGGCGGCGACCGCGCTGGATCGGACTACAAGCCACCGTGGGAGCGCAGCGACCCGCGCGGTCCGGTGCGCGGACCGGACCCGAACACCCCGGCGTGGCAGCGCAACGACCCGATGCGTCCACAACGCGAGCCGTACACGCACATCGACGCCGCGAACGACCCGAAGTGGGACGACCCGCTGACCCGGCAGGTCGAGCTCGACAAGCTGAAGCCGGACTACCTGCGTCCGGAGCCCGGCAAGCCCCGGCCGGAGGTCGACCCGTTCAGCCACATCCCGGCGGACCTCAAGGATCCGCGGGCCGGCGAGCTGGCCGACTCGATCGGTGACCCGCCGCACAGCAACGTCCCCGAATGGATGGGAAGGGTGAACCCGGACTTCGGCAAGAGCAAGCACTACGAGATGAACTGCCCGGAGACCGGGCGGATCGCCTGCGACATCCTTTACGGGAAGAATCCGCGACTGGCGGCCGGCAACCGGTTCAGAAGTGGCGAGCAGCCCGACACCACGCTGGAGTGGATGGACCTGGCGGACTTCAAGCCGGAGCACAAGATGTGGGCGTACCCGGAGCCGAAGAACCCTGCCGACTTCACCGACGCCGCGTACCGCCGGGTGTTCGACGCGCTGAACGGCCGGCCGCCGGGCACACACGCGGACATCTTCGTCACCTGGCGAGGCACCAAGCCCAACATCCCGGGTGGTGCGCACGTCTTCAATGCGTTCGTCGATGACAGCGGCCGGGTCAATTTCCTCGATATACAGCCGGATGGCGGCAAGCTCGTGGACGCGTACCCGGACGGGCACACGGGGCCGGACCCAGCGAATCCCTACTGGGTCGACTGGCCGATTCCGGGCGGCGGTACGAGGCGTGAGCCGATCGACATCACCTCGATCAAGTTCGCCGTCCGGGAGCCGGGCGGTGAATGGGAGGGTGTCCCGCGTACGCCGGACACCCCGCCCGCGTCCCAGTCGCAGATCCCGCGCCCGCACCCGCACCGCGCCAACGCACCCCACACCCAGGCCCCCCACGCACAGGATCCGAACGCTTCGGTGCCTGGCACGCCTGACTCGCGTGTGGCGGAGGCGGGGTCACCGGGGTCTGGTGATCCGTACGGCGGTTTGGGTGACTGGTTCAAGCGGCGGACAGGTTCGGATTCGACGCATTCGGTCCCGCAGGACGGGGTCCGCGCCGGCGAGCGTCCGGCCGCGCCCGCCATGCGCGGGGAGCCGGAGTTGGCGGATCGGAGGTTCCAGGCGTCGAGGTACGACGAGGCCGAGTTCCTGCGCCGGGACGGCGGCTACCAACCAGGCCGGATTGAGGAGCTTCGGCGACGTGGCCGGCTGCAGCCGAGCTCCAATGTTGACAACCTCAGAGACGCTGACATCCGCGCCCTCGAGAAGTTGCTGACCATCGACCACCAGCACATCAACTGTGCCTATCGCGCGGGCGACTTCAGGATCGAGCGCGACCCGACGGTCCGTTTGGCGGTGTCCGCGATGAACAAGATGCCTGACGTCGCGGGGACCCTGCACCGCGGGCTCGCGATCGACGACCTGCAGGCGTTCGTGGAGCGGTACAGGCCCGGCTCCACCGTTCGCGAGCCGGCCTTCCAGCACTCGGCCAAGACGCCGGACGGCGCCTTCGGGGACGCCGAGACTGCGGACGGCGGCCGCGGGTACAACGTGCTACTGGAGATCGACGCTCGGCACGGCAAGGACCTGAGCTTCCTGCGCGACGGCTTCCAGGAGGTGATGCACCCGCCGCACACCACGTTCCATTCCACGGAGATGTGGTACGACAAGGGCAAGCTCCACGTCAGGCTCCGTGACCACGGCGGACCGCCGGAGCCGCCACCCAGCGGCTGGCCGCCGTTGCCGACGGTCCCGGGCCTGGACCCCGGGCGCGCGTTCTACCGCGAGCAGCAGGATGCGATCCGTCCGCCGGTCACGTCCCAGACCCCGCCGATCCCGCAGACGCCGCGCGATCCGTTCGCCGGAGGTTCATCGCCGTCCCAGCCGCAGCCGTGGCAGCCGCCGCAGCCGCGGTTCGTTCGAAGGCGCCAACAACGTCAGCGCCCGAATCCGCCGGGTCACCAGCCGCCACCACCGCCGTAGTAGGGCGGTCAGGCCTCACCACCGCAGTACGGCGGTCAGCCGTCGCAGCCGGAGTACGGCGGTCAGCCGCAGCCTCAGTTCGGTGGGCAGGGTTGGCGGGCGGGTGACAGCAGCTTCGGTGTGAGCAACAAGCCGGGTTTCGATCCCGCGCTTCACCACCAGGCGCTCGGGGACCAGGCTTTGCGATCGAGCCGAACTACCACGTCGAACAGGACCCGGAGCCGGACGACGTCCAGGCGATCGAGCGGCTATCCGATCGAGGTCGACATCTGGCTGGGCCGGGACGAGGTGGTACAGGCGCGGGAGGCGCGGCTGGTGTTCGGCCGGCTGGTGGAAGCGCGCCCGCAGACGCCGATGCTGCTCTGCCATGACCTCGGTGGGCTGGTCGTCGCCTACGTTCCGGGCCGGGGCGTCCACGAATTCCCTGCCGGTACGACGATGGACGCAGCAGACGCCCACGAGTGGCGCGACTGGGTCCCGGACCTGGCGGAGCGGGACGAGTGATCTCGTCGTGCACCAGCCCCCAGCCGGCCGGCTGGGGGCTGGCCTGCGTTGCCCGAACAGGTTGATTGAGGCAACCCTCACAGGTCCGTCACACGGACCTTTCGATCCTGCTCGAAAGGCTCGGCCAGGCGGCGGGCGGCACCAGGATGACCCATAGCTGCGACTAAGGTTTCGTTGCGGCGCAACCACACTTCGAAGGAGAGATTGTGACCGGACGCTGGGACATGGGCCAGGACACCCTGAGCCAGTTGGCCAAGAAGACCACGACCGGAACCCAGGACCTCGGTGGGCTGGTGAAGCAGCTGGTCGCCGCCGCGCAGCCGCTGGAAGGCAAGATGAGCGGCGCCGGCAAGCAGATGTTCGACGCGTTCAAGGCGAACGTGGACGGCATCGCCGCCGACCTGAACGCCGGGCTCGCCGCCATCAACCAGGGTCAGTCCGGGATGGACACCGCCTTCCGCACCGGTGACAGCGAGATGGCCGACACCGCGAAGAAGAACCAGGGTGCGGCCGACTTCAACGCCGCCAAGTTCGGCAAGCGCTGAGAGAGGAATCGACGATGGCAAACCGCAACAGCTACGACACCGCGGCCTCGGGCGAGGTGCAGTCGAAGATCAACAGCCTCTCCGGCCAGATCTCAGGCCTGATCGCGACCCACAAGCAGAACGTGACCGCGGCCCTGTCGGACGCCTCGGCCAGCGGCGTGACCGAGAACTACCGTGGCGTCGAGGACCGCTTCAACAAGGCGGCCGACCAGACCCTGGCGATCATCCAGTCGCTGAAGGACACGCTGGCGCAGAACGACTCGACCGCCGCCGCGACCCTGAAGAAGGCGTCGGCCGCGGTCGACGGTATCGGCGGCTGACCGCCGTACCGCACAGCATCACCCGCCCTGGACGTTCCCCGCTCGGCGGGGCGCGTCCGGGCTTGTTGTGGGCAGGGTCCGGCAGATCTGAGGAGTGACAGTGGACTGGGACATCGACGTCGCGGGAGCGAGCAAGGTCCTCACCGACACGGTGACCGAGGCGGAGCCGTTCGACGGGCTGGCGAAGTCGTACGGCGAGCAGCTGGGCGCGATCATGGAGGGCCTCAACTACGAGACCTTCACCATCGTCGCGGTCGCCCTCAGCGAGTACGGCCAGCACTGGCAGCCGACGCTGGAGGCCGCCGCGAAGCAGGTCGGCGCCTCGCTGACCGGCGCCCAGAACGCGCTCCAGGCCTACATGGACGGCCAGGAGGAGATGGTCCTGAACGCCCAGCGGAACGCATCGAAGGGTGAGGTCCCCAACCCGCCCGGCGGGAACCCGCAGCCGCAGCCGACCGGAAGGAACAAGGCCGTATGAGCGAGCAGGAAGCGGCAGTCGCGCCGCCGGAGGTCGCACAGGCCGGCCGGGTGCGGCTCGCGGAGTGGCTGACGGCCGAGGCGCCGTCGCCGGAGCTGGGTGCGACGGCCGAGGAGCTGGCGGACTGGGCGGCGTACCAGGTCCAGGAGTATCTCGTCTTCGTTCCGCCGGGCTACGCGAACCTGATGTTCCTGGTGGCCGACCACGGCATCAGTTCGTTCGCGCCGAGCGAGAAGACGATCGAGCAGGCGATGGCCGAGGCCCGCCCGCAGTCGTGATCACGGCCGTCCGCCGTACCAGCAGCAATCGTTGATCCCGTGTCTGACCGAGGACTGAACCTGACATGATCAAACCCGAAGGCATCCCGATCACAGAGCTCGACAAAGTGGTCTCGGCCCTCGACCGGAACGTGTCGAAGCTGGGCGGTCTCGGGCAGGGTTTCACCGACGTCGGCAACGGTGTGCACAACACCTTCCAGCGGCTGAACGGCGTGTACCACGCGCCGGAGCGGGAGCTGCTGGTCAGCTCGACGAAGAAGATCCAGACCAACCTCACCGAGTTCGGCCCGAGCCTGCCGAAGATCTCCGGGCACCTGGACACCCTCGCCGACGCGGTGCGCAGCCGGCTGGGGACGCTGAAGGACATCCGGGAAGAGGCCTACGAGTGGCACCGCCGGAAGAACCGGAACCCGGAGTGGCAGAACGACCAGGACATGATCGACGACAACAACCGGATGGTTGGTGACGTCACCCGGATCGTCCAGGAGGAACTGCCCGACCTCTGCTTCACCGCGGCCAACGAGATCGTCAAGCTGCACGGCGGCAAGACCTGGGACCCGGAGACCGGCGTCCGCGAAGGCGAGAAGCCGCCGGAGCCGAAGGAAGAGGAAGGCGACCCGCCGGAGCCCGCGTGGGGTACGCCGGAAGAGCGGGACAAGCCGCTGTGGCAGGACATCGTCGAGTTCCCGGTCGACTTCGTCGTCGGCGTGGCCACGGTCGTCGGCGAGACGATCGAGGGCCTCCTGACGCTGATTCCGGTGCTGCCGCTGCTCGGCATGATCCCGGGCCTGAAGGACTGGGCGAAGGACACCCTCGGGTACGACATCCCGACTTGGGAGGACGCAGGCAACGCCTGGGTCGGCCTCGGCACCATGGTCGGCCAGATAGTGACAGCGCCGATCCAGCTCGCGTGGTGGGGCATGGACAAGCTCACCGGCCAGGACACCCGCCCGGACTGGGTGAAGGACTGGGGCGAGATGGGCCTCACCATGGGCGAGCAGATGTTCAAGGGCTTCGTCGCGTGGGACGAGTGGGCGAAGAACCCGGGCAAGGCGCTGGGTATGGCCCTCACCAACGTCGTCGCGACCGTCGCCAGTGGTGGTACTGCGGGCGCGGTCAAGACTGCTGCGATGGCCGGCAAGTTCGGCGCCGCGAGCATGGCGGTGTCGAAGGTCGCCGGCGCGGCCTCGAAGCTGCAGAGCATGCGGGTCGGCATGCACGACATGGCGCTCGGCGCGGTGACGAAGATCCCGAAGGTCGGCGACGTGGTCGGCGGACTGTCGAAGATCCCGATCGTCGGCGACACCTTCAAAATGCAGGGCGTCCCGAGGATCGACGTACCGTCGGTGGACACGCCGAGCGTCGACGCGCCGAACGTGTCCGTGGACGCTCCTTCGGTCGACACGCCTTCGGTGGACGCGCCGACGACGACGCACGCGCCGAGCGCGGACTCGCCGTCGACGCCTGTCTCGCACTCCGACCCCGGTACGACGACGCCGACCAACCGCGCGCCCGACACCACTTCCCCCGGCACCACCACGCCGGACACAACCGCGTCCCCGACCACGCGCACCCCCGACACGACCACGACGACCCCCGGCGGCCGCGGCGCGGACGCTCCGACGTCGTCAAGCACCCGCACACCGGATTCGACCACCTCGCCGGGCACTACACGTACGCCCGACTCGTCCACCTCGCCCGGTACGACGCGCACGCCCGACTCGAGCGCCCCGAGCACGTCGCGGACGCCGGATTCGAGCGCCCCGAGCACCTCGCGGACGCCGGATTCGAATGCGCCGAGCACCTCGCGGACCCCTGACTCGAACGCGCCGAGCACGTCGCGCACGCCGGATTCGAACGCCCCGAGCACCTCGCGGACCGCCGACTCGAACGCGCCCAGCACATCGCGCGCTCCTGATTCGAATGCGCCGAGCACGTCGCGTACGCCCGACTCGACGACGCACACCCCGGAGGCGTCCCGGACGCCGGACTCGACGCACACGCCCGAGACCTCCCGGACGCCGGACTCGACGACGCACACCCCGGAGACCTCGCGGACGCCGGACTCGACGACGCACACTCCGGAGACGTCGCGGACCCCGGAGACCACGACGCCGGGAACGTCGCGGACGCCGGAGGCACACACCCCAGGCACCACGCGGACCCCCGAGACACACACGCCGGGCACCACGCGCACGCCGGAGACAAGCACTCCGAACACGCCCGACACCTCGCGCGTACCGGAGACGAACACGCCGACCACGCACACGCCCGACCCGGTCGCAGCGCGGAACGCAGACCCGGCAGTCGCACCGGTCATGCCGCTGCATCCCGGCGTACCAGGTCATGCCAGCCACGCACCGAACATCCCCAACACTCCGAACACCCCGCACACGCCGAACCAGCCGAACACCCCGAACACGCCGAACCAGCCGAATACCCCGAACACGCCAAACCAGCCGAACACCCCGAACCAGCCGAACACCCCGAACCAGCCGAACACCCCGAACCAGCCGAACACCCCGAACCAGCCGCACACGCTGGACCCGGCGCAGACGCCCAGCGCGTTGCTCCGGCCAGGTCCGCCGGCGGCCAGTCGTCGGCCGGGCGACGAGTCCTTCGGTCCGCGCGGCTACGACCCGGAGTTCGACCCGGACGCCGTACGGCGGGAACCGGATGCGCCCGACGGCGGCAACGACCCGACGTACGACACCCCGCTGGCGCGCCAGATCGAGATCGACCGGCTGAAGCCGGAGTACCTGCGCCCGGAGCCGGGCAAGCCGCGGACGCAGATCGACCCGGACCAGTACATCGAGCCGCACCCGGCTGACCCCCGCCGCAGCGACCTGCGCGACTCGGTCGGCCGCCCGCCGCACGAGAACCCCGAGAACTGGGTCGGTAACATCAACCCGGACCACGGGGTGGGGCCGCAGTACCGGATGAACTGCGCGGACGTCTCGCGCAAGGTCGCCGACATCCTGAACGGCGGCACCCCGGACCTGGCCGCCGGGCGGAGGCTCGCCAACGGCGAGAACCCGGAAGCCACCCTCGAGTGGATGGACCTGGAGGACTTCCCGGCGGACCAGAGGATGGCCGTCCAGGACTGGAACGCCGACCCGGCCGACTTCACCAACGCCGCCTACCGGCGGGTGTTCGACGCGCTGAGCGGCCGTCCGCCGGGCACGCACGCGAACATCTTCGTCACCTGGCGATCCTCGATGCCCAACATCCCTGGCGGTGGGCACGTGCTGAACGCGTTCGTCGACCAGCACGGCCGGGTCAAGTTCCTCGACGCGCAGCCGCCCGGTGGCAGGATCGTGGACGCGTTCCCGGACGGGCACCACAGCCCGTACCCGAGGAACCCGTACGCCGACCCCGCGAACGGCAACCCCGGCGACATCACCTCGATCCAGTTCGCCGTCCGCGAGCCCGGCGGCCGCTGGGAAGGTCCGCCGCGCACCCCCGACACCCCGCCGGCGTCGCAGCTCCAGTACATGCGCCCCCAAACCCCCCTCGGCACCAACCGCACCCCAGACGTCCACACCCCCGGTTCCCCCACCCCGAACCCGAGCACCCCAACTGGACGTGCCCCGGATGGGCGTATGCCGGACACGGGCACGCCAGACGGTCGCACCCCAGACGGTCGCACCCCAAACGGGCGCACCCCGGACTCGCGCACCCCGGACGGGCGCACGCCGGATGGGCGTACACCGGAGACGGGTACGCCGGACGCGCGTACCGCGGATGGGCGTACGCCGGACGGGCGCACCCCGGATGGGCGCACGCCGGACGGGCGAACCGCGAATGGGCGTACGCCGGAGAGCAATGCTCCAGAGTCTCGTGCTCCCGAGTCACGCGGACCCGAGTCCGGTGCGCCGGACTCTCGCACCCCGGACTCTCGCACCCCGGACGGGCGTACCCCGGACAGGCGTACCCCGGACGGGCGTACCCCGGACGGGCGCACGCCGGACGGCCGTACACCGGAGACCGGTACACCGGATGGCCGCACCCCGGACGGACGTACGCCGGAGTCGCATGGGCCGGACTCGCGCACTTCCGAGACGCATGCGCCGGATGGGCGTGCGCCGGAGTCGCGTGGTCCCGAGGCCCACGGGCCGGATGGGCGTGCGCCGGAGTCTCGTGCCTCCGACACTGACGCTCCGGACTTGCACGCGCCGGACGGTCGCACGTCGGACACGGCTGACCCGTACGGTGCGGGGTCTGATGGTTATGGTTCGGCGCCGCATGGGCGGGAGGAGCCGTTCAGTCGGTCGCCGTTGGCGGATCGGCGGTTCCGGGCCTCCGGTGCTGACGAGGCGGCGTACCGGAACACGCTGCGGTCGATCGACACGGCCAGGATGGCTGAGCACCGTGGTCGCGGCCGGGCGCAGCTCGGTGACAGCATCGACGACTTCTCCGACCTCGAGCTGAACGCGATGGAAGAGATGCTCGGGATGCCGCACCAGGACATCAACCGGGCGTTCCGCGAGGGAGACCCGCGGGTCGAGCAGATGCCGCTGGTCCGGATGGCGACGTCGGCGCTGAACCGGCTGCCCGACTTCCACGGCGAGATCCACCGCGGGATCACGCTCGACAGCGTCGAGGAGCTGCAGGCGTTCCTCAACAGGTACCGGCCGGGGAACACCGTGCGGGAGCCGGCGTTCACGCACGCGGACAAGGACGTCGACGGCGCGAGAATCTTCAGCGGCGGCGATTTCGCGCCGGCGCGGGTGATCATGCACGTCGACGCCCGGCACGGCAAGGACGTGTCCTTCCTGCGCGACAAGGCCCTTGGGGTCGACGAGGTCATCCACCCGCCGCACACGCCGTTCTACCCGACGAAGCTGGAGTTCGATCGGGAGACGAACACGTGGCATGTACACGTCCGCGATCACGGCGGGCCGGTCGACGTACCGCCGGGTCAGCGGATGGATCCGATCGTGGTCGAGCCGGACACGCGGAACAACTACTGGCGGGACCACGCGCAGGCGCGTACGCAGCAGCCACGCTGGGAGCCGAACAACCCGGCGCAGAACCAGTTCGGTCCCACCGGCCAGCAGCCTGGTCAGTTCGGTCCGACGGGGCAGCAGCCCGCCTACAACCCGGGCCAGCCTGAGGCCCCGTCGTACGAGCCGCCGCCGGGCTACCTCCAGGGTCAGCAGCCGAGCCAGTTCGGTCCGACGGGACAGCAGGGCGGCTACCACCCGGGGCAGCAGCCCGGGGGCCAGTTCGGTCCGACGGGACAGCAGCCGGGGCAGTACGGTCCTGGGCAGTCGCAGGCGCCGCACCAGCAGCAGCCTGACTACGGTCCAGGCCCGCAGCAGTCTGACTACGGTCCGGGTTCGCAGCAGCCGGACTACGGACCGCCGCAGCAGACCTACGGTCCTGGGCAGTCTCAGGCGCCGCCCCAGCAGCAGCCGGTGGATCCGTTTGCCCCCAGGCAGCCGGAGCAGTCGTTCGGTCCGGGCCAGCCGCAGCAGTCGCATGGTCCGGGTCAGCAGGGGCAGCCGTACGGGCCGGGGCAGTCTCAGGCTCCGGGGCAGCAGGGGCAGTTCGGTCCGGGTCAGCATCAGGGGCAGCAACCGTACGGACCTGGGCAGCAGCAGCCTGGGTACGACCCGCGGCAGCCTGGTCAGTACCCAGCGCAGCAGCCGGGCCAGCCTGGTCAGTACCCGGGCCAGCAGCCTGGGCAGTATCCGGGCCAGCAGCCTGCGTATGACCCGCGGCAGCCGGATCCGTACCAGCAGCCCGGTCAGCCGGGGCGGCCGCCGTACGAGATGCCTGCGCCGCATCGGTACCCGGAGCAGCAGCCGGGCGGGCAGCCTGGGTACGACTCGAGGCAGCCGCAGCAGTTCCCGCCGCCCGGACAACACCCGGGACAGCCGGGACAGCATCCGGGCTACGACCCTCGCCAGCCGAATCCGTACCAGCAGCCGGGTCAGCAGCCTGGGTATGACCCGCGTCAGCCGGACCCGTATCAGCGGCCCGGTCAGCCAGGCCAGCACCCCGGTCAGCCGGCGTTCGATCCGCGGCAGCCGGATCCGTATCAGCGTCCGGGGCAGCAGCCTGGTCAGCCTGGGTACGACCCGCGGCAGCCGGATCCGTACCAGCAGCCTGGACGCCACGACCCGTACCAGCAGCCCGGTCAGCCGGGGCAGCACCCGGGCTACGACCCGCGGCAGCCGGATCCGTATCGGCAGCCGGGTCAGCCGGGGCATGACCCGTACCGGCAGCCTGGGCAGCAGCCCGGGCAGCCGGGTCCGCATCCGGGGTATGACCCGCGGCAGCCGGGGCAGGCGCCGTACGAGGTGCCGCGGCAGCCGTTTGGGCCGGGGAGTCGACCGGATGAGTTCGGTCCGTACGCGCGCCACACGCCGGAACAACCGCACACGCCTGGCCAGCCGCGAGCACCGGAACAGCCGCAAGCACCGGGGCACTTGCGTGCACCTGAGCAGCACGCGCCGGGCCAGCACGCTCCCGGGCATCACACGCCGGATCAGCATGTGCCGGGGGAGCGGGTGCCTGGGCAGGGTGCGCCTGGGGATCGGGCGCCGGGCGGCCAACCCCGCAACCAGCCCGACCCCTACGGCGGCCAACCCGACGCGCACGCGCCGCAGCCGGACCCGTACGGCTCGCAGCCCGACCCCTACGGAAGCCAACCGGATCCGTACGGCTCGGCCGAGCCGCCAACCCCCGCGGAGCAGCCGCTCCGGATGGGGACCGGGCCGAATGCCGACTATCCCGTCTACGCGCCGAAGCAGAACGAGTTCGTCAACAACTACCCGGAGGACGCGGCGTGGGAAGACGTCTACCGCGACATCCGGAATGCGACCGACGACGTACCGAAGGTCGCCGAAGCGGCGGACGTCGATCCTGCCGTGGTCGAGGTGGCGAAGCGGAACGTCTTCCTGACCACTCACGACGTCGCGAACATTCCGGGCGAGCTTCGGCACGGGTACTTCACACCGCTGGACCACATCGGTCAGCTGTGGAAGGCGGCGATGGACGGGAAGGAGTTGAGTCCCGCGCAGGTCAACGAGTTGCGGTCTCTGATCGCGCACGAGTACGTGGAGGGCAAGCTGCTCGAGGCAGGCGCACCGTATAACCTGGCCGGTGACGGGCCCTGGGACGAGTTCGGCGTGTACCGGGCGGTCAACGAGGAGTTCGCAGGTCCGCACGAGGTCGCACCGAGGTCATTGCAGTCCGGGCCCGACGTCGACCTGCTGGACAACTGGCCGAAGATGGGACTGACCAAACCCGAAGGTGGTCTGACACCGTCCGATCTGTCGAACCTGGACAAGGTCCTCGAGATTGCGAGAAAGAGGTTGGGATTGTGACCGACACGGTCGCCGCGGAGCGCATGGTCGCGCGCCTCCTCGCCGTGCAGTGGGACGACGACGCGGTCTACCGGCATCAGCGTTCCCGTGGCCTGTTGATCCGGGAGTTCGTCCGGCGTACGGCGCAGTGGGCGCAAGCCCTGGGAGCCAAGGAAGGCTGGCCGTTCGGCGATCTGGCCAGGGCCCTGGATCCGGAGGTCTCCGTGGATCCGGCGCTGTTGGCGAAGCTCGAGATCGACGCTGCGACGGCGGGGATCAATCCGATTCGGCCGGAGCATGCCGCCGCGATCGTTCGGTGGGCGGCTCTCGGCGACCTGCCCCGGCAGCGGTTCCCGGAGCTGGACGATCCGTACGAGCCGCTGCTGGCCCTGTTCGACCGGGGCGGCGGCTATTCGCAGGCGAACGGGTTCATCGAGATCGGCTACGGCGCGTTCCCGAAACTGTCGGTGGCCGAACGCGCCGAGCTGGAGCCGCTGGCGATAGACCCGGCGACGCTGGACGCGCTTGACAGGAAGAGCTGAGCGCGAGTGTCTGGTTCGTATGGGACTCAGGTTATTGAGTCGGTGGCGGTTCGGCGGCGGCGGTTGCGGGAGGCCTGGTTGTTTGGGGCTGAGCGGGCCAAGAACACGTTGAACGAGCAGACCGGTCGGGTGCTGGCCAGTGTGATGATCGGTGCGGTGGCTTGTGCTGGGTGTGCTGGGGTTTCGTACTTCCAGTCGGCGCAGGCTAAGGAGAAGGAGAAGCAGCAGCCGGCGCCGACGCAGACCACCTCCGGCCCGGTCAGCCCTTCGCCGTCGAAGTAGTCCGGTCCCGCGCGGTTGGCGGGTTGTTGGGCCGCTGTTGGGTTGTAACCCGTCAGCCGCGCAACAAGCCGCCAGCGGTCGTGCGGGAAGGGCCTAGCGGCCGAAGAGGTGGCGTAGCCACGTCCGGCGCGGCTGGGGTTTCAACGCGGCTGGGAGTACGGCGCTGGGCGGCTTGGCCAGCGTGACCGGGACCTGGACCATCTGGTCGCCCTGCAGCCAGAACAGGTCGGGGGAGCACTGGTCCGGGGCGCCGCGGTAGCTTTCGGCGACCCAGCGGGCCAGCGCGTCGGCGCGCTCCTGGCCGGCGTCGGCGGGGCAGTAGGCGACGGTACTCAACCGGGGCACGCCGATCAGCACGCCCGCGCCTATGGATGCCTGAGGCAACAGGTTTTCCCGGTCGACGATCGCCATCGACACCAGCGGGTCGCCGTCGCGGCTGAGGATCGAGATCCCATCCTGCTGCTGCGGCTCCAGGTCGGCGATCTCGGCCAGGGTGAGCCGCACCGGCGACGGCACCCCCGGGTCCCCGAGCCCCAGCATGGACCGCCGTACGACGGTCAGCCGCCGCAACTCGTCACCCGTCCGGACGAACACGACCACCTCGAAGTGGTCGCCGAACGGCAGCAGCGCGTCGGCGACCGGGCCGGCCGTCCGCGCCGACCAGCCGCGTTGCACGAGCAGCGCACGCTGGCGTTCCGCGACGTCGCCGAACCGGTGCTCCTCGGTCGCGAGCTCACCCTCGGCGACGACCGCGCGCAGCCACGCCTCGATCTGTTCCGGCCAGCGTTCCTGTGGTAGCTGAAGGCAACGATCGACGATCTCGCCGACGCCCACCACCGCGGACATCTGCAACGCGCCGCGTCCCCAGCCCACCTCGACCGTGCGCTGTGTGGCGTCCACCACGCAGCCCGGCAACCAGATCGGCGCCAGCTCCGCAATCATTTCGACCACGGTGGAATCACTCATCCACGTCCTCGCTTCGCTCCGGGCGCGGAGGAGGCACAAACGTACTGTGCTTGATTGCAGACTCGCTGCGCTCGCCTGTACCTGTCATTCGATGACCTCACCCACCACTACAGTGTCTCGCACGTCCGTCGGTAAGAAGTACGAAGTCCCCCGCGCAACCGCGGGCTGGTCCAGCGGAGGAAAACCTTAGTGGCAAGCCGGATCGTGCACCGCCCGGCGCGGCGCACACCTGCCCCCGGGGTGCAGCAGCAGCGCGTGATCGAGGTCGCGCCGAGCCTCGGTGGCGGTGGAGGCGGCGGGGGTGGCGGCGGCGCGCTGCAGATGCTCCTGCCGATGGTGGGCAGCATCGGCTCGGTGGCGATGATGACGATGGGCCGCTCCGGCCCGATGGTCATGGTCGGGATCGGCATGCTGGGGCTGACCCTGGTCGGCTCGGTCGGCGGGATGCTCGCGTCCCGCGGCAGGGGCGGCAAGGACCGCAAGAGCCAGCGCACCCGCTACCTGGACTACCTCGAGCGGATGCGTGACGACTTCGCCAAGGAGGAGCGCAAGGCCCGGGCCCAGGCGCTCGAGTTGAACCCGCCGCCGGACGCGTTGCTCGACTGTGTGACGGATGTCTCCCGGTTGTGGGAGCGGCGCCGTACGGACAGTGACTTCCTGCAGCCGCGGTGCGGCAGCGGGCGGGTGCCGGTGGTGCCGGCGACGGTCGGCCAGGGCGGTTCCGCGATGGAGCCGCCGGACCAGTTCATGATGGCCGAGGCGAACGCGCTGGTCCGCCGGTTCACCGAGATGCCGGACATGCCGCTGACCGTCCCGCTGGACCACGTCGGCAACGTCAGCATCGTCGGGGACCGCGAAGGCGTGGTCCGGATCGCCCGGTCACTGCTCGTGCAGACCGCGGTGTTCCACGCGCCCGAGGACGTCATGATCGCGGCGGCGTACCCGCAGGCCGCGCTGCCGGACTGGCACTGGCTGAACTGGCTGCCGCACGTGCTGGACGCGGAGCGCAAGAACGGCCCGACGCCGTTCCGCCGGATCGCGGAGACTCCGCTCAAGCTGTCGCGGCTGCTCTCCGACGACCTGAGCGAGCGGGTGCAGTGGGCGACCGAGTCGCGCCGCGGGTCCGTGGCCTTCGAGGACCGCCGCCGGCTGACCCGCCGGCTGCTCGTCCTGCACGACACGTACGGCGAGGTCGCCGCCGAGGTCCGCCCGCAGGCCGACGACTCGCTCGTGCCGGGCGAACTCGGCGTCACCGTCCTGCACCTGGTCGCGGACCGGCTGCAGGAGCCGAGCTCGGTGACCATGCGGATCACCGTGTACGGCGACGACGTCCGGATCGAGGACCTGCGCGGCCAGTACCCGATGGCCGCCAGCGGCCAGGTGGACCGGATGGAGGCGCCGATCGCCGAGGGCATCGCCCGGGAGCTGGCGCCGCTGCGGCTGTCCGCGGAGTCGCTGGACGAGGACGGGCAGCGCGACGACGTCGACTTCATGGGCCTGATCGGCATCACCGACGTGGCCAAGCTGGACTTCCACCAGCTGTGGCAGCCGCGGTCGGACCGGGCGTTCCTGCGCGTGCCGCTCGGCGTCGACGACAGCGGCGCCGTCGTACTCGTGGACCTGAAGGAGTCGGCGCAGCTCGGTATGGGCCCGCACGGCCTGTGCGTCGGCGCGACCGGTTCCGGCAAGTCCGAGGTGCTGCGGACGATGGTGATGGCGCTGATGGCCACCCACAGTCCCGAAGACCTCTCGTTCGTCCTGGTCGACTTCAAGGGTGGCGCCTCGTTCGCGCCGTTCGAGCGGGTGCCGCACGTGGCCGGCATCATCACCAACCTGCGCGACGACGCGAGCCTGATCGAGCGGGCCTACAAGAGCCTGGAAGGCGAGGTGCTGCGCCGTCAGCAGGTGCTGAAGGACGCCGGCAACATCGCCAACATCACCGACTACCGGCTGCACCGCCGGCAGAAGCCGGACATGCCGCCGCTGCCGCATCTGTTCGTGATCATCGACGAGTTCGGCGAGTTGCTGAACGAGCGGCCGGACTTCATCGACCTGTTCCTGTCGATCGGCCGGATCGGCCGGTCCATCGGTGTCCACCTGCTGTTGTCCAGCCAGCGGGTCGAGTCCGGCAAGCTGCGCGGTCTGGAGACCTACCTGTCCTACCGGCTCGGTCTGCGGACGTTCTCCGAGGAGGAGAGCCGGACGGTGCTGGACACCACCGACGCGTTCCACCTGCCGCCGCTGCCGGGCTTCGGCTTCCTCAAGGTCGACACGAGCGTCTACCAGCGGTTCCGGGCGGCCTACGTGTCCGGTCCGTACATCCCGCCGAACGACGAGGTCATCGAGGACGAGGGCACGGACGTGCGGCCGCACGAGCTGACGCCGTACCAGCTGTCCGAGGCGGAGCTGGAGGCGGCCAAGCCGGCCGCCGAGGCGAAGGCGACGGAGCGTACGACGGGGCCGACCGAGCTGAACGTGTTCGTCGACCAGGTACGGCGGGCCGCGCAGCAGGTGCTGAAGATCTGGCTGCCGCCGCTGCCGTCCGCGTGCACGCTGGACGCGCTCGGCGGCCGGGCGGACTACGTCGACGGCCGCGGCCTGCAGCTGGCGGCCCGGGCGCCGCAGATGAAGCCGCCGGTCGGTGTCGTCGACGACCCGGCGAACCAGCGCCAGGAGGTCTTCCGGCTGGACCTGACCCGGGCCGGCGGGCACGCCGCGATCGTCGGCGGTCCGCAGTCCGGCAAGACGACCGCGCTGCGCACGCTGGTCACCTCGCTGGCACACACCCACACCCCGCAGGAGGTCGCGATCTACGCGCTCGACCTCGCGGGCGGCGGGATGCAGGCGCTGTCCGAACTGCCGCACGTCGGCGGGGTCGCGCTGCGCACCGACCGGGAGCGGATCCGGCGGACGGTCGAGGAGATCCGCGCGATGATCGACCACCGCGAGCGGGTGTTCCGCAACCACGCCATCGACACGATGGAGGGCCTGCGCAAGGACCACGCGGAGGGCCGGATCCAGGAGCTGCCGACGGCCGACGTCGTCCTGGTGATCGACAACTTCGGCGCGATCCGGACCACGTTCGACGAGCTGGACGAGCCGATCACCGACATCCTGCAGCGGGGCAGCAGCTACGGCGTGCACGTGGTGGCGTCGATGATGCGCTGGAACGACGTCCGGATGCAGAACCAGGCGATGTTCGGCACCATGCTCGAGCTCCGGCTGAACGACCCGTCGGACTCGAGCATCGACCGGCGGCTGCAGGAGGTGCTGCGCAAGGCAGGCGCCGGCCGGATGCTGGTGCCTGGCAGCAAGCTGTACGCGCAGTTCGCGCTGCCCCGGGTGGACGGTGTCGCCGACGACGACAACCTGTCGGAGATCCTCGAGGCCCAGGCGGTGGCGGTGCGGTCCACCTGGCAGGGCCCGCGCGCCCCGCAGGTCCGGATCCTGCCGCTGCAGCTGCCGCGGGACCAGGTGGCCGACGAGGTCCGCGAGCCGGCCGTGGTGCCGATCGGGGTCGACGAGCGCGCGCTGGCCCCGGTGTACCTGGACCTGGGCGGTCGCGACACCAACCTGGTCGTGTTCGGCGACAGTGGCTCCGGCAAGACCAACATGGTCCGGCTGGTCGTACAGCAGCTGATCGAGCGGCACGCGTCCGAGCAGCTCGTGTTCGCGGTGATGGACCCGCGGCGCGGTCTGCGCGAGTTCGTGCCGGAGGCGTACGTCGGTGGCTACGCGCCGACCGGACGGGTCGCCGCCGGACTGGCGGCCGGGGTGTCGCAGGAGCTCGCGAAGCGGATGCCGGACGACTCCGGCGCGATTCCGGAGGCCGGTCAGGGTGGCCCGCGGATCGTCGTACTGGCTGATGACTACGACCTGCTGACGTCGGGTGGGCAGTCGCCGATGGACCCGTTCCTGCCGTACGTCGCGGCCGGCCGGGACATCCGGTTGCACTTCATCGTGACCCGGCGCGCCTCGGGTGCGTCGCGGCAGCTGTACGAGCCGTTCCTGTCCGCGGTGATGGAGTCCGGAGCGGCCGGCCTGGTGCTGTCCGGCGACCGCAGCGAGGGCCAGCTCTTCACCGGCGCGTACCCGGGTGACTACCCGCCCGGCCGCGGCTTGTTCGTACGACGCGGCGACGGACCGCAACTGGTCCAGACGGCCATGGCCGACCCGGTCGAGGCCGCCAGCAACACCAGCGGAGGAAGCAGATGACCTACGACCTGGTCGCACTCGTCGACGGACGTCCGTCGAGTGCCGACGTCCTGGCCGGCCTGGCCGCTGCGGGGGAGGAGCTCGGAGTCCGAGCGGTCAGCGGCGGCGCCGTCGTCCAGCTGTGCGGCGAGGACAACCTGCCGCTGGTGTCGATCGAGCTGCCGCTGCTGATCCAGGTGCCGGGCGAGGTGGAGCGGATGCTCGGCATGACGGTCGGCGTGGTGGACACACCGGCCTGGTGGGTGGAGATCCGGGCGACCGCGCGGGACGGCGCGCGCGAGGTCGCGGAGCAGTACGCGACCACGCTGATCAACCGGCTGGGCGGCAAGGTCTGGACCTCCGAGGGCGTCCGCACCGCCCAGCACGAGGCACCGCAGACCGCGAGCGAGGGAACCGACTGAGATGCCGAACGACCTGATCTTCAGCCCGGGCGTCGACCTGATCACGGAGAACGTCGCCGTCGTCATGCAGGACCGCCCGGTGATCGGCATGTCGGCCTGGCTCAGCGACGCGCTGACGTCGGCGAAGATGGCCCGGCGGGACGTGCAGCTGGTGACGCCGAGGAGCTCGAAGCTGACCTGGCCGGTCCGGTCCACGCTGTTCAAGGGCGCGTTCTCGAAGTGGGTCGTCACCGGGGAGGACGGCGAGTACTTCGACGGGCTGAACGGCGTCCGGCTGAAGTGGAACGGCGACATGTTCATCGCCCGCTCGGCGGTCAAGCCCGGTGAGCAGAGCTCCGACCTGCACCCGGACTTCGTGATCCAGGAAGACCCGTTCGGCCAGTTGCAGTTCACTGTGCGGGTCAGGCACAAGCCTGTCGACAGCCTGATGCTCGGCCGGGTCGCCGAGCGACTGTTCACCGCGGCCACCGGCAACGGTCCGGCCGGCTGGTCGACGTCCGAGCCGGTGACCCAGCCGTGGAGCCCGGAGGCGCTGACCGAGTACTGCCGGGACCGGGCCCCGGAGCCGACCTGGCTGATCCTGGCCGGGCAGCCGGGCGCGGAGTTCCGGCCGTCGGTCGGCACGCTCGAGGCCCGCCGGACCAAGTCCGGCGTGGACGAGACCGTCACGCTGGCGGTCTCCCAGCCCGGGATGGAGTTCCCGAGCATGCACAAGGTCGGCGAGTGGATCGACGAGATCGCCGACGACTTCGAGCTGATCTCGGCGATGGTGATGGGCTCGTACGGCGAAGCCGACGGCACCTACGCGCCGCGCTTCGTCGGGATGGCCTGCCCGATCGGGATGGCCGCCGGGAACGAGGCGGTCCGCGCGTCGAGCCTCAACGAGATGCTCACCGTCGAGGGGATCAGCAAGGCGCTGGCGATCGGGCCGGCGCACGCGCCCGCGGTCTGGTACCCGATCGGGGACGGGCGCAACCCGCGCGACTGGGAGACGTACGCGACGTTGATGAAGAAGCTCATCCCGGCCGACGCGCTGGCGGGCAAGCGGTGACGAACGACCAGAACAGGAGTATGCAGGCATGAGCACCTACAGCCGGGTGACGGTGATTGGCCAGCGCCGGCGGCTGGACGCCGTACTGCCTGCTGACGAGCCGCTCGGCGTGCTGCTCCCGGACCTGCTGCGGATGCTGGACGAGCCGCTGCAGCAGACCCCGCAGCGCCGCTTCCTGACCACCGCGACCGGTGTGCTGGTGCCGCCGGAGGGAACGCTCGCCGCGGCCCAGATCATCGACGGCTCGGTGCTGCGGCTGGCCGCCGAGGGCGAGCTTCCGCCGCCCCCGACCGTGTACGACGTGACCGAGGAAGCGGTCGAGGACCTCAAGCGCCGCGGCTCGACCTTCAAGCCCGCGCACCGGCGGATCCTGGCCGGCGCCGGGTTGGTGTTCTCGGTCGTTGCGGGCGCGATCTCGCTGCTGGTCGCCGCGCCGAACGTGCTAACTGGCGTTGCCCTGTTGGTCTTGGCGGCGATCTGCGCCTTCGTCGGAATCGCCCTCGGCCGGTCCGGCAACAAGGTCGTCGCGATCCCGCTGGTCACGGTGGCGACCGTCGTACTGGCGCTGACTGCCGCGTTCTGGGCGCTGGATGCGGGCTGGAACCTCGGGCTGTCGATCGCGGTCGGCGCGCTGTGCCTGGCGTTCGGTCCGATGTTCTACGCGGCCGCCGGCGTGGCCGGTGGCGGTGTGGTCGCGGGTGCAACGGCGATCTTGTTCGTGGCGATCTGGATGATCGGTGCGGGCACTGGGCTCGACGCGCATCGCATCGGCGCGTTGGCGGCGTTGTTGGCCGTCCTGCTGCTCGGCCTGCTGCCGCGGCTGGCGCTCGCCTTGTCCGGGCTGTCCGGCCTGGACGACCGGCGTGCGTCGGGTCAGGAGATCATGCGCGGTGACGTGCAGGCTGCGCTCAACGCTGCACACCTCGGCCTGGCGCTCGCGGTCGTGCCGATCGCGATCTCGTCCGCGGTCGCCGGGATCATGCTGCTGCGTCAGGGCGGGGCGTGGGCGGTCGCGCTTGCGCTGGTGCTGGCGTTCCTGCTCGCGTCGCGGTCCCGGCTGTACCCGTTGGTGAGCGAGGTCGCCGTACTGTTCGCGGCCGCGTTCACGATCGTGTCGGGATGTGTGCTGATCGCGGCGGTGAACGGTCAGGGCGGCGCGTTCATCGCGCTCGGCCTGCTGGTGCTGGTGGCGATGTTCTGCGCGTTCGGTCTCAGTTTCGCACCGGCGGAGCATGTCCGCGCGCGGCTCACCCAGCTGCTCGACTATCTTGAGGTCGGGGCGATCATCGTGACGGTCCCCCTGGCGCTGGGAGTCTTCGGCGTCTACTTCGACCTGCTGAACGCGTTCTGACGACCGGATGGAATGACTGAATCGAACTGGCAGGGTGACATGCTGCGCCGGATGGCGGAGCAGCCACCGGCCGAAGACCCTGACCGCCCGGACACCCCGCCCGCCCCGCCGCCGGCCCCCGCTGGGCAGGGCGGCGCCGCGATGCCTCCTGCGCCTCAGCAGGGCTATCCGCAGCAGCAGCCCGGCCCGCCGCCGGCGCAGCAGCAGCAGGGAATGCCTCCGCAGCAGGGTCCTTACCAGCAAGGGCCGTATCAGCAGCCGTACGGGCAGCAGCCACCGCCGCCGCCTCCTCCGGAGTACCACCAGCAGTATCCGCAGCAGTACCCACCTCAGCCGTACGAGCAGCAGCCACCGCCACCCCAGTACGCGCCGCAGCAGCCGCCTCCGCAGTATTCGCCGGAGCAGCAGTATCCGCCCCAGCACTACCCGCCGCAGCAGCCCTATCCGCCGGAGCAGTACGCGCCGCCGCCGTACCCGCCTCAGCAGGGTTATCCGCCGCAGCAGGGGTATCCGCCGGAGCAGTATCCGCAGCAGGGGTACCAGCAGCCGCCGCCGTACCAGCCTGGGCCGTACGACCAGCAGCAGTACGCGCCGCCGCCGTACGAGCAGCAGCCGCCGTACGAGCAGTACCCGCCGCAAGGGCAGCATCACCCGGGGCAGGTGCCGCACGAGGACTACTACGACCAGCAGCCGCCACAGCAGCACGGCGGAGGCTGGGCGGAGCCGCCACCGACTCCGCAGTCGGACCAGATCGGCACGCCGATGCCCGAGCCGGAAGGGGACTCGGTCTTCCGCCGGTTCCGCCGGATCGCCTCCGAAGCGGCGTACCTGGTCGGCGCCTCGGGCCGGATGCAGCGCGACGTCGACAACATCGCGACCATCCGCCGGCCGATCGCGATCATGCGCCGGATCGGCGTCCTGAGCCCGGTCACCAACGGCGGTACGTCGACCGTCACCGCATTGCTGTCCACCATGCTGGCCGCGCAGCGCTCCGACCGCGTCGTCGCGGTCGACGCCGACCCGAGTGGTGCCGAGCTGTCCCGGCGGCTGGAGCAGTCCGTCGGAGCCGGTCCGATCGAGCGCGTGACGCTGGTGCGCAGCGAGGGCACCGCCGACGCCGTGCGTACGACGCTCGCGGAGGCGCAGGGCCAAGGGTCGCGGGACGTCGGGCTGGCCGTGGTCGACTGCCCAGGCGGCATCTTCGACGAGGTGGGCAGCGAAATGGCCGGCTCCGGCCACTGCGTTGTCGTGGTGCTGCCGTCCGTGCAGCACGTGGCGGAGTACTGCCTGTCGCAGCTCGACCAGCTCACGCCGGACGGCCAGGACGTGCTGCTCAATCGCGGCATCATCGTCATCACCGTTGTCGAGAACGTCGATCCGGCGTCGGTGAGCTGGCTGGTGGCGGCGTTCCGCCAGCGCGGGATGGTGCCGGTCGTGCTGCCGTTCGACCTGCACATCGCGCAGTCGTGGCCGCTGTACAGCGAGCAGTTGCAGTCCGACACCCGCCGTACCGTCCTCGAGCTGGCCGCGCGGGTCGTGGAGACGGTCACTCGCACTGCCAGCTGACCCACAGGCGGTTCACAGCAAAGCCTCAACTCCCGGTTGAATCCTGAAAAGGTGCTCGAACGCTGAACCGTTCGGGTGATCCGGTCGTTTGTCCCGGTATCCGCCCCGTACTCGAGGGGCCGGGTAGAACATGAAGAAGCAGAGCGTTCAACTACTTTGACGGAAGCTCCTGGAGGTCCAGTTCATGAGCGATGACACCATGGCCCCGCCGACGACCCCTGAGGCCGGGCCTGCGGCGGACGACCTGCGCAACCGGAGGTCGGTGCTGCGCTGTGCCGCGATGGTCGCGCTGGCCGGCGCCGGCGCGCCGATCCTGGCCGCCTGCGGTGGGGGAGACGACGCGGGCTCGGCCGGCACCACCGGGACCAGCTCGGCCCCGACGACGAGTGCACCGTCGTCGAGTGCGCCCTCGTCGACCGCCCCGTCCTCGAGCGCTCCGGCGACGACGGCGAGCGGGACGGTGCTCGGTCCGACATCCGACGTGCCGGTGGGTGGCGGGAAGGTGTTCACCGAGGCCAAGGTCGTGGTGACCCAGCCGTCCGCGGGCCAGTACAAGGGCTTCTCGGCCGTCTGCACCCACCAGGGCAACCCGATCGGCTCGGTGGAGGGCGGCGAGATCGTCTGCCCGTTCCACAACAGCCACTTCAGCATCACCGACGGCAGCCCGGTCAGCGGCCCGGCCCAGAGCCCGCTGCCCGCCGTCAACGTCGCCGTCCAGGGCAGCAACATCGTCCAGTCGGCCTGAGACAGGCGAAGAGCCCGGGCCTCGGGGGACCGGGCTCTTCACCTCCAACAGAACAGATCAGCCCTGGGCGGCCGGGTCGGCCTTCCCGACGAACAGCAGCTTGTTCGGCGAGCCCTCGCCCGGGTCGCCCACCTTGTCCGGCGTGGACGCGCCGACCAGCGCGGTCGTGACATCGGCCGGCGTGGCGTCCGGGTGGTCGGCCAGGTACAGCGCGATCCCGCCGGCCACGTGCGGCGTGGCCATCGACGTACCGCTCATCTTCGCGGTCGACTCCGGGTCGGTGATGCCGACGGACTCGACGTCGACGCCCGGTGCGAACAGGTCGACGCACTTGCCCCAGTTCGAGAACGACGCCTTCTGGTCCTGGTCGTCGGTCGCGCCGACCGTGATCGCGGACGGCTCCCGGGCCGGCGAGCCTCCGCAGGCGTCCGAGCTCTCGTTGCCGGCAGCAACGGCGTAGGTGATGCCGGCGTCCACCGACGCCTTCACGGCCGCGTCCAACGCGTCGTCGGCGCCGCCGCCGAGGCTCATGTTGGCGACCGCAGGCTTCTTCGCGTTCTTGGTCACCCAGTCGATCCCGCCGATCACCGACTCGGTCGAGCCGGAGCCCTTGCAGTCGAGCACCCGGACGCCGAACACCTTGGCGCCCTTGGCCAGGCCGTACGTCGTACCGGCGATGGTGCCGGCCACGTGGCTGCCGTGTCCCATGCAGTCGACGCCGTTCTGGCCGTCGCCGACGGTGTCGGTGCCGACCGCGGCACGGTCGCCGAAGTCCTTGTGCGCGGCGTAGATGCCGGTGTCGATCACGTAGACGTTGACGTTCTCGGCGGCGCTGGACGGGGTGAACTTCGTGTCCAGCGGCAGGTCGCGCTGGTCACTGCGGTCGAGGCCCCACGGCGGGTTGTCCTGGCTGACCGTGATCTTCTGGTTCTGCTGGACGAACGCGACCCGCTTGTCAGCGGCCACCTTCTTCGCCTGCTCCTCGTTCATCGTCGCGGAGAAGCCCTTGACCGAGGCGTCGTACTGCTTGCGTACCTTCACCTTGTAGCTGCTGGCCAGGCCGGCGTTGGTGGCGCGGGTCTCGGCCTGGCTGCGCTGGCCGGCCAGGACGACGATGTAGCTGTCCGGGATGGCGTTGGCGCTGCCGGCGGCGCGGATGCTGACGCCGGCGTCCGGTGCGGCGTCGCTACCGGCTGCGGTGGCGACGATGCCGGTGGCGGCGAGCGCGGATGCGGCTAGCGCTCCCAGCACGGCCCGCGGTCTGCGGATGGGGGACATGGGCGGCTCCCTCGAGTCAGCGCAAGGCCCAGTTGCCTCACGCAAAGGTCCTGCGCATCTACCCTGGGTCACACGCTACGGAGTCCGCTCATCCCAACCGGGGGTCAAACCGGGCTTATGAGGCAAGCCGCAACACGACCGCAAGGTTCAGTTGGTTTGGCGGGCCCGGTGCTTGGCGTACTTACGCGCGGCGAACTCGTAGGCCTCGTCGAGCAGGCCCTGGAGCGGAGCGAGGTCGGTGGGGGAGACGATGCAGACCCAGTACTGCGAGGCATAGAACGGGTGCGGCATCAACTGGTCACGGGCGGCGTAGTCATGGCCGGAGTCCAGCACCCAGTCCGCGTCCCGCTCGGTCGGCACGGCGCCGAACAGCGACGTGTACGTCGCCTTGGTCAGGCCGAGGTTGAGTCGCCATGCTCCGGGCTCGTCCAGCCGGGACACCTTCTCGTAGTGGTCGCCGGTCACGATGGTGGCGAACGGCTGCTGCCGCTCGGGTGGCAGGTCGCCGTCGGGGTCGTAGAGGTAGAACAGGTCGTCCTGCGCCTCGAGGATCCGGACGCCGTCGTACCACTTGATCAGGAGGTCCATCTCGTCGACTGTCATGCCTTCAAGTGTGTCATTGAAGCTGCAGTAGAAGCTTTGACGGAATTCCGACTTTGTCCGTGCGGCGAACTAGGGTGGATGGGTGGCTGATCCGTCCTCCTACCGTCCCGCTCCAGGGTCGATCCCCGACTCGCCTGGCGTCTACCGCTTCAGCGACAGCGCCGGGCGGGTGATCTACGTCGGCAAGGCGAAGAACCTGCGGGCACGGTTGTCGTCGTACTTCCAGGACGTGGTGAACCTGCACCCGCGGACGCAGGCGATGGTGACGACGGCCGCGAAGGTCGAGTGGACGGTGGTCGCCAGCGAGGTCGAGTCGCTGCAGCTGGAGTACTCCTGGATCAAGGAGTACGACCCGCGCTTCAACGTGAAGTACCGCGACGACAAGTCGTACCCGTGGCTCGCGATCACCCTCAACGAGGACTACCCGCGGGTGATGGTCGGCCGCGGCCAGAAGAAGAAGGGCGTGCGGTACTTCGGCCCGTACAGCCACGCCTGGGCGATCCGCGAGACCGTCGACCTGCTGCTGCGGGTGTTCCCGATGCGCTCGTGCAGCAAGGGCGTGTTCAACCGGCACCGCCAGATCGGCCGGCCCTGCCTGCTCGGCTACATCGGCAAGTGCGCGGCGCCGTGCACCGGCCAGGTCAGCCAGGACGAGCACCGCAAGATCGTCGACGACTTCGCCGCGTTCCTCTCCGGCCAGACCGCGACGTACGTGCGCCGGCTGGAGAAGGAGATGAAGGCCGCCGCGGCCGAGCTCGAGTACGAGCGGGCCGCCAAGATCCGGGACGACCTGGCCGCCCTGGAGAAGGCGCTGGCCAAGAACGCGGTCGTCCTCGGCGACGGCACCGACACCGACGTGATCGCGCTCAGCGAGGACCCGCTCGAGGTCGCCGTCCAGATCTTCTACGTCCGCGGCGGCCGGATCCGCGGTGAGCGCGGCTGGATCGCCGACAAGGCGGACGGTACGGCGACCACCGGCGACCTGGTGTCGCGGTTCATCCAGCAGACGTACGCCGGTGACTCGGGCGACGCGATCCCGCGGGAGATCCTGGTCCCGACCGAGCCGGAGGACACCGACGCGCTGACCGAGTGGCTGTCCGAGCTGCGCGGCTCGAAGGTCTTCATCCGGGTCCCGCAGCGCGGCGACAAGAAGGCGCTGATGGAGACCGTCGAGCGGAACGCGCTGCAGACGCTCACCATGCACAAGACCAAGCGGGCCAGCGACCTGACCACCCGCAACCAGGCGCTCGAGGAGATCCAGGCCGGGCTCGACCTGCCCGAGGCGCCGCTGCGGCTGGAGTGCTACGACGTCTCCAACCTGCAGGGCACCGAGGTGGTCGCCTCGATGGTGGTGTTCGAGGACGGCCTGCCGCGCAAGAGCGAGTACCGGCGGTTCGTGATCAAGGGGGTCGACGGGCAGAACGACGTCGCCTCGATCGCCGAGGTGCTGACCCGGCGGTTCAAGCGGCTCCTGGACGAGCGGGCCACGCTGCAGGACGACGAGGACCCGGCGGCCAACCTGATCGACCCGGAGACCGGCCGGGCCCGCAAGTTCTCCTACGCGCCCGGGCTGGTCGTGGTCGACGGCGGCCCGCCGCAGGTCGCGGCCGCGCGGCAGGCGCTGGACGAGCTCGGTCTCGGCGACATCCCGGTCTGCGGCCTGGCCAAGCGGCTCGAAGAGGTGTGGCTGCCGGACGAGGAGGACCCGGTCATCTTCTCCCGGACCTCCGAGGGGCTCTACCTGCTCCAGCGGCTGCGCGACGAGGCCCACCGGTTCGCCATCACCCACCACCGCAACCGGCGGTCGAAGTCGATGGTGGAGAGCGTGCTGGACGAGGTTTCCGGCCTCGGCGAGGTCCGCCGCAAGACCCTGCTGAAGCACTTCGGCTCGCTGAAGAAGTTGCGCCAGGCCACCATCGACGAGGTGGCCGCGCTGCCCGGATTCGGCCGCCGGACGGCGGAGTCCGTCGTACTCGCGGTGAACGCTGCGGCAACGCTGTCTAACCCTGGGGGTCTGGAGGCCGAAACCGGCCGGGCGCCCGCGGTGAACATGGCCACGGGCGAGATACTGGACGACGACGTCCCGGCGCCGGCCGGACAACGGTCGGTGGAAGCGGCCGACGGGGATCCAGGGAGAACAGAGAACTGATGGACGACGCAGGCAATCTCGTCATCGTGTCCGGCATGTCCGGCGCGGGGCGGAGCTCGGTCGCGGACGTGTTGGAAGACCTCGGCTGGTTCGTGGTGGACAACCTGCCGCCGATGTTCCTGACCACCATCGTCGAGCAGGTGGTCGGCACCGGCGCCGCGCCGCGGCTCGCGGTCGTCGTCGACGTCCGGACCGGGATGTTCTTCGACGAGCTCCCGCAGGCGGTGCACGACCTGCGGCTGAAGGGGTACCGGCCGCTGACGCTGTTCCTGGAGGCCTCCGACGACGTGATCGTGCGGCGGCAGGAGAGCGTTCGCCGGCCGCACCCGCTGCAGGGCGAGGGCCGGCTGCTGACCGGGATCCAGCGCGAGCGCGAGCTGCTCGGCGACATCCGGGCCGGCGCCGACCTGGTCATCGACACCTCGAACATGAACATCCACCAGCTCGCCGCGAAGATCGTGAACGCCTTCGGCGACGAGGAGAACGTCGAGCTGCGGGCCACCGTCGTGTCGTTCGGGTTCAAGTACGGCATCCCGGTCGACGCCGACGTGGTGGCCGACATGCGGTTCATCCCGAACCCGTACTGGCAGCCCGACCTGCGCCCGATGACCGGACAGGACCGTCCTGTGTCAGACTTCGTCCTCGGCCATCCGCTGGCCCAGCAGTTCCTGCAGAACTACGTGGACGTGCTGGACACCCTGCGGACCGGCTACCTGAACGAGGGCAAGCGCTTCGTCACCGTCGCGATCGGCTGCACCGGGGGTAAGCACCGCAGCGTCGCGATGGCCGAGGAGATCGCCCGGCGGCTGCGGGAGAAAGGGTCACCGACCTTGGTGGTACACCGGGATCTGGGGCGGGAGTGAGCCAGAGTCCCTGGGACATCCCTGCCCGCGAAGAGCACGGGCTGGAGCGCTCTGGCGTGTCGTCTGGGGGGCGACCCCCAGACCCCCGCAGAGCTCCCCGGGTTGTCGCACTGGGCGGAGGGCACGGACTGGCAGCCTCCCTGTCCGCGCTTCGTCATGTCACCGACCAGCTGACCGCGGTCGTGACGGTCGCCGACAACGGCGGCTCGTCCGGTCGCCTGCGCAGCGAGCTCGGGGTGCTGCCGCCGGGTGACCTGCGGATGGCGCTGGCCGCGTTGTGCCGCGACGACGAGTGGGGCCGGACGTGGGCCGACGTGCTGCAGCACCGGTTCCGCAGCGACGGCGCGTTGCACGACCACGCGGTCGGCAACCTGCTGATCGTCGCGTTGTGGGAGTTGCTCGGCGAGGCGGTGGACGGGCTCGACTGGGTCGCCCGGCTCCTCGGCGCCCAAGGCCGGGTGCTGCCGATGTCCGCCGTACCGCTGGACATCACGGCGCGGGTGCTCGGGCTGGATCCGGACCATCCGGAGGCGATCACCGAGATCCGCGGTCAGGCCGAGGTGGCGACGACCGAAGGACATGTGGTCGACGTGGCGCTGGACCCGGCCGACCCGCCGGCCTGCCCGGAGGCGTTGGTGGCGATCGCGGAGGCAGACTGGGTCGTCGTCGGCCCGGGGTCGTGGTTCACGTCCGTGATCCCGAACCTGCTGGTCCCGGCGTTGTGCCGCGGTCTGGAGCAGACCAGCGCCCGCCGGGTGCTGACGCTGAACCTGGGGGAACAGAAGGGCGAGACCGACGGTTTCTCGCCGGAGACCCACCTCGAGGTGCTGGCCGCGCACGCCCCGGACCTGCGGATCGACGTGGTCCTCGCCGACGAGGGCCACGTGCCCGACCCGGCGTCCCTGCGCCGTACGGCGGAGGCGCTCGGCGCGGAGCTGGTCGTCGCCGACATCGCCGACGACGACCGCCACCTCCACCACGCCCCGGACAAACTGGCCAAGGTCTACCGGGAGCTGCTCGTCTAGCTCGCGTCGACGTCGTGCTTGGCGTCGTACACCTGCTTGCCCTGGGCGTCGAAGCCGCGGACCCGCACGTTCTTGACGTCGGAGTTCCCGCCGGTGAGGCCCCAGATGAAGAACCCGTTCGAGATCAGGGCGCGGACCGGGCCGCTCGGCAGGTCGACCACGATCTGCGCGACCCCGTCGGGGACCTGGCCCCACTCCAGCCCGACCCCGAACTTCCCGGTGGCAGGGACGCCGCCGCGGCTGTAGTCGTAGTGATCGGCCTGGTCGTACATGTGGCACCACGCGACGACGTTCTCGCCGGGGGAGACCAGCAGGGCGGTGAAGTCGATCCCGGTTCCGGTCTTCAGGGCGACCTTCCAGTCCGGCGTGAGCTTCCCGGCGTCGTAGGTCCGTTCGTCCTGACCCGACGGGACGCCGTCCTTGAAGTAGGCGTCGTCCGGCTTCTTGCACCGGGTCCGGATCGAGTCGTCGCTGACCGGACTGACCGGCGGCGCCGGCTGCAGCGCCTTGCCGGTGGCCGGATCCTTGGTGAGCACGACCTCCGGGGTGATCGGCGCGGCGAGCTGGATCTTCCGGTCCGCCGGCACGGTCGGTTGCTGCGGCAGTTCCACTGGCTTGTACTTCCAGTCGTAGATCCGGCGGCCGCCGGCGTCGTACGCCCGGACCCGCTGGAGTGTCGGCTCGGGCCGACTCGTCCGGCCCGACGCGTCGGGGGACGGCCGGTAGAACTGCTCCCAGTCGGGGTAGCCCAGGGTGAAGAACCCGTCGGGGCCGACCAGCGCCTGCCGTGGCGCCTTCTCGCCGACGAAATCCACCAGCACGCGGGCGACGCCGTCTACCGGGATCCGGACCTTCGCCGCGACGGCCTGCGGCTGGTCGTCCGAACTGCCGGCGATCTTGGCGAAGCTCTCGGTGGTGCTGTAGCGCCCGTTGATCTTGGGCCGCTGCGGGCCGTCCATGGTGCAAGTGGAGACGATCGACCGGTCCGGCGCCAGGAACAGCGCCTGCAGGCGGTTCTGGTCTCCGCTCTTCACGAGGACCTTCCAGCGCGCGTCGATCGGTCCCGCCTTGTCGAAGCTGTTCGAGCCTCGCTCCTTGTTGGACTGGACGTACTCGTTGTCGAACTGCTTGCAGCGCTGCAGGACCTCGGCGTCAGACAGAGGGCTGACCGGCGGCGGCGCCGCGGCCTGCCGGCCGGACTCGTTGTCGACGACCTGTCCGGTCTTCGCGTCGACGGTGATGGTCTGGGTCTTCGGGTCGCCGGCCGGGTCCGCGGAGTCGTTCACGGTGTTCGACCAGGCGGCGATACCGCCGATGATCGCCACGGTGGTGAGGACCGCGGTGGACGCGACGGCGATCCGGCCGCGGCGGACCGAACGGCGGCCGCGGACGAGGATGTCGTCGACGGAGTGACGCAGCGGCTGGTCCGCGTCGTCGGACGCGGCGTCGAGCAGTCTCTCGATGTCGTTCACGAGGCGCTCCTTTCGGTCAGGCCGAGGAGCTGGCGCAGGTGCGCGAGACCCCTGGATGTCTGGCTCTTCACGGCACCCTCGCCGATGCCGAGGATCTCCGCGGTCTGCTCGACGCTGAAGTCGGCGTAATGACGCAGTACGACGCATGCGCGTTGACCGGGCGCGAGCGCGGCGAGCGCCGCGATCACCACCGAGCGGTCGTCGACGGCCTGCAACGCGTCGGGCGCGGTCAGGATGTCGTCGCCCGGATCGTCGAGATGCTCGCGCCGCCACGGCCGCCGCGCCTGGTCCAGCACCGACGTCACGACGGCCTTGTGGGCGTAGCTGACCAGTCCCTCGCTGCGGTCGATGCGGTTCCAGCGGCGGTAGACCTTCACCAGCGCGTCCTGGGCCGCGTCCTCGGCCCGGTGCCAGTCGCCACACATCAGGTACGCCGTACGGCGTAAGCGGCGTATGGTGACGGCCGCGAACTCGGTGAACTCGTCTTCGTCGGGTCTTCGCATTCGGCCCCCTCTGCTGATCATTGTGTCGCCGAGGGAACGCGGCGGGCGCTTCGTGAGGTTGCACCGCTGCGTAACCAGTTCCGGGATGCGCACGTTGAACGAGGGTCTTTGACAACGGTGGGAGGATGCCTTCATGGCGATGACTGCACAGGTGAAGTCCGAACTGACCAGCATCCAGGTCACGAAACCCTGTTGCCGCAAGGCCGAGGTGTCGTCGGTACTGCGCTTCGCGGGCGGGCTGCATCTGGTGTCGGGGCGGATCGTCGTCGAGGCGGAGCTGGACAGCGGGGCGGCGGCCCGGCGGCTGCGCAAGGACATCGCCGAGATCTTCGGGCACCCGTCGGACGTGGTGGTGATCTCCCCGTCCGGTATCCGGAAGCAGACCAAGTACGTCGTACGCGTGGTGCGTGACGGTGACGCGCTGGCCCGGCAGACCGGACTGGTCGACAACCGCGGCCGCCCGGTCCGGGGCCTGCCGCCGGCCGTAGTGTCCGGTGCCTCCTGTGATGCCGTGGCGGCTTGGCGGGGTGCGTTCCTGGCGCACGGCTCGCTGACCGAGCCGGGGCGCTCGTCGTCCCTCGAGGTGACGTGCCCGGGTCCGGAGGCGGCGCTCGCGCTGGTCGGTGCGGCCCGGCGACTCGGGATCGGTTCGAAGGCCCGCGAGGTGCGCAACGTCGACCGCGTGGTGATCCGCGACGGCGACGCGATCGGCGCGCTGCTGACGCGGCTGGGTGCGCACGAGTCCGTGCTGGCCTGGGAGGAGCGCCGGATGCGTCGCGAGGTTCGCGCGACGGCGAACCGGCTGGCGAACTTCGACGACGCGAACCTGCGCCGTTCCGCCCGGGCGGCAGTGGCTGCCGGCGCGCGGGTCGAGCGCGCGCTGGAGATCCTCGGCGACGACGTACCGGATCACCTGCAGGTGGCCGGCAAGCTGCGGCTGGAGCACAAGCAGGCCAGCCTGGAGGAGCTCGGGCAGCTGCACGAGCCGGCGCTGACCAAGGACGCGGTGGCCGGCCGGATCCGCCGCCTGCTCGCGATGGCCGACAAGCGCGCCGCCGACCTCGGCATCCCGAACACCGAGGCCAACCTCACCCCGGAGATGCTCGACCCGGCCTGACCGGATCGTTATCAACCACGCGCCACGCGGTCCTGGTCACGTTGGTTGGATTCCCCCACGGGAACTGCCATCCGATGAACAAGTGAGGACCGATGGGTACCCAAGAAGAAGAAGCCGCGGCGCTGGAGGCGGCCGAAGCGGCGCGCAAGGCCGCGGAGGAAGCGGCCAAGCAGCAGAACAGCATGGTCGCCGACAGCCCGGTCGTGATCGGCTGGCCGGACAACGAGGTGCGGGCGGAGCGCGGGTTGCGGGACAACGAGAAGCTGGGCGCCGTGGTGAACGCGCGGGGGACGGCGCAGGCCTTCGGGGGCTGAGAAATCGAGTTGTGGTCCGAGCGTACGGCGGTCTCCGCAGGGCCTGCCGTACGCCGGTCCTGGCCGCGGGCCTCGAACCGGGTGGCTGAAGGATTTCCCGGGACTTCGGTGGATTTCGGGAACGATCGATTCCCTTTGGATGGAAGTTCGCGCAGGGTGTGCCTGCCCATCGCGCACGGCAGGTCCCGTCCGTGCGCGTCTTCCGCCCAAGGGAGTCCCCATGAAGCGCATTCGTCGCGCCGGTCTGGCCGCGACCGCGATCGCCGGTCTGGCCGTCCTGTCCACCGCCGCCGGCGTGCAGGCTGCCCAACCCGGTGCCGGCGGCGATCCGGTGTCGCCGGTGGCCGCGGCCCGGGCCAATGCCGAGCAGCTCGGTGTCGGCGCCGCCGGTGACCTCGTCGTCCGCGATGTCGTGGTCGACGGCGACGGCACCAGCCACATCCGGTTCGATCGCACCTATCAAGGCCTGCCGGTCGTCGGCGGTGACGTCGTCGTCCACCAGGACAAGGCCGGGAAGGCCCGCTCGGCGTCCGGTGGTGTGGGCAAGCTGAGCCTGTCGACGAAGCCGGCCGTCTCGGCTGCCACCGCGACCGCCGCCGCCAAGCAGAAGTCCGGCAAACAGCAGCTCGTCGTGTTCGTCACCGACGCCGGTCAGTCGAAGCTGGCCTACCAGGTCGTCAGCGAGGGCCGGAAGTCCACCGGTGAGCCGACCGGCACCGAAACCTACGTCGACGCACAGACCGGCAAGTTGCTCGCCAGCTGGAGCACCGTCCACGACGACCTCGGCAGTGGCACCGGCCTGTACTCCGGCACCGTCGCGCTCGACACCACCAAGTCGGGCGCGAACTGGACCATGGTCGACCCGGTCCGGGGCGGCAACACGACGTACAACGCGGGAACGCTGTTCTCCGACGCGGACAACGTGTGGGGGACCGGCAGCAACAGCAACCCGCAGTCGGCCGGCGTGGACGCGCACTACGGCATCGCCGAGACGTGGGACTACTACAAGAACGTTCACGGCCGTAACGGCATCGCCAACGACGGCGTGGGCGCACGGTCGTACGTGCACGACGGCGCCTACGTCAACGCGTCCTGGAGCGACTCCTGCTTCTGCATGCGGTACGGCGACGGCGACCCGAGCCAGGGGATCGGCCCGCTGGTCGAGCTGGACATCGCCGGTCACGAGATGAGCCACGGTGTCACCAGCCGCTCGGCCAAGCTGCGCTACAGCGGCGAGTCCGGCGGCCTGAACGAGTCCACCTCGGACATCTTCGGCACGGCGGTCGAGTGGTACGCCGCGAACGGCTCGGACAGCCCGGACTACGTGCTGGGTGAGGAGATCTTCGCCGACTACGACCCGGCCGCCAACTTCATCCGGCGGCTCGACAAGCCGTCGATGGACGGCGCCAGCGCGGACTCGTGGTCGAAGAGCGTGGGCCGGCTGAACGTGCACTACTCGTCCGGTGTAGGCAACCACTTCTTCTACCTGCTGTCCGAGGGCAGCGGCGCCAAGACCATCAACGGGGTCGCTTACAACAGCCCGACCGTGAACGGCATCACCGTCACCGGTATCGGCATCGGCAAGGCGGAGAAGATCTGGTACCGGGCGCTGACGACGTACATGACGTCGCGGACCGACTACCACGGTGCGCGGACCGCGACGCTGAACGCGGCCACCGACCTGTACGGCGCGAGCAGCGCCGAGCGGGCCGCGGTGGAGCAGGCCTGGGCCGCGGTGAACGTGGTCGGCTGACCGCTGCGAACGGCGGTTTCCGGAGAGAGGTTCCGGAAACCGCCGTTGCCGTACCACCAAGTGGTCTGGTCTGAAACCGGAGCGGGAGTGGTGGTGGTCTCATCTGGACGCTACCAGTTGATCGAGTGGGCTGTTGGGCTAGTGTTCGGGCTGTAGCGGCAGTGCTCGACAGCTAGTTTTGAGGAGACGCAGTCCCGTGACCGTACGCGTAGGTATCAACGGCTTCGGCCGGATCGGCCGTAACTTCTTCCGCGCCGTGCAGGCGTCCGGTGCCGACATCGAGGTCGTCGCCGTCAATGACTTGACCGACAACCAGACCCTCGCTCACCTGCTGAAGTACGACTCGATCCTGGGCCGCTTCCCCGGTGAGGTCTCCGCGACCGACGACGACATCACCGTCGCCGGCAAGAGCTTCAAGGCGTTCGCCGAGCGCGACCCCGCGAACCTCAAGTGGTCCGACGTCGGCGCCGACGTGGTGATCGAGTCGACCGGCTTCTTCACCGACGCCACCAAGGCCAAGACGCACGCCGACAACGGCGCCAAGAAGGTCATCATCTCCGCACCGGCGAAGAACGAGGACCTGACCGTGGTGATGGGCGTGAACCACGACCTGTACGACGCCGAGAAGCACACCGTGATCTCGAACGCGTCCTGCACCACCAACTGCATCGCCCCGCTGGCCAAGGTCCTGCACGACGCGTTCACGATCGAGCGTGGCCTGATGACCACGATCCACGCGTACACCCAGGACCAGAACCTGCAGGACGCCCCGCACAAGGACCTGCGCCGCGCCCGCGCCGCCGCGCTGAACATCGTGCCGACCTCCACCGGCGCCGCGAAGGCGATCGGCCTGGTGCTGCCGGAGCTGAAGGGCAAGCTGGACGGCTACGCCCTGCGGGTCCCGGTCCCGACCGGCTCGGCCACCGACCTGACCGTCAACGTCGGCCGCGAGGTCACCGTCGACGAGGTCAAGGAGGCCTACAAGGCGGCCGCCGCCGAGGGCGCGCTGAAGGGCTACCTGACCTACACCGAGGACGAGATCGTCTCCGCCGACATCGTCACCGACCCGGCCTCCTGCATCTTCGACGCGGGCCTGACCAAGGTGATCGGCAACCAGGTCAAGGTCGTCGGCTGGTACGACAACGAGTGGGGCTACTCGAACCGCCTCGTCGACCTGGTCAAGCACGTCGGCGCCTCGCTCTGACACCTGCACTGTCGACAGCCTGCGTCCGGTTCGCCCCGGACGCAGGCTGATCCCTGAGCCGCAAGGATTGCTGAACTGTGAAGACCATCGAAGACCTCGGGGACGTGGCCGGCCTGCGGGTGCTGGTGCGCTCCGACCTGAACGTGCCGATCAAGGACGAGACGATCGGCGACGACGGCCGGATCCGGGCCGGCCTGCCGACGCTGGTGAAGCTGGCCAAGGCCGGCGCCAAGGTGATCGTCACCGCCCACCTCGGCCGCCCGAAGGGCAAGCCGAACCCGGAGTTCACGCTGGCCCCGGTGGCCAAGCGGCTCGGCGAGCTGCTCGAGCCGGAGGGCATCAAGGTGCTGTTCGCCGACGACGTCACCGGCGACAGCGCGCAGTCCGCCGTACAGGATCTGGACGAGGGTGAGGTCCTGCTGCTCGAGAACGTGCGGTACGACGCACGTGAGGAGAGCAAGGACGAGGCCGAGCGCGACCAGCTTGCCGACGAGCTGGCGGCGCTGGCCGACGTGTTCGTCAGCGACGGCTTCGGTGTGGTGCACCGCAAGCAGGCCAGCGTGTACGACGTGGCGCGCAAGCTGCCGCATGCCGCCGGCGGCCTGGTGCTGGCCGAGGTCGACGTACTGAAGAAGCTGACCGAGGAGCCGGCCCGGCCGTACGTCGTCGTGCTCGGTGGCGCGAAGGTGTCGGACAAGCTCGCGGTGATCGACAACCTGCTGGGCAAGGCCGACAAGCTGCTGATCGGCGGCGGGATGGTCTTCACCTTCCTGAAGGCGCAGGGTCACGAGGTCGGCAAGAGCCTGCTCGAGGAAGACCAGCTGGACACGGTCAAGGGCTACCTGGAGACCGCGAAGGCCAAGGGTGTGGAGATCGTGCTGCCGACCGACATCGTGGTCGCGCCCGAGTTCAAGGCCGACTCCCCGGCGACGGTGGTGGCCGCGGACGCGATCCCGGCCGACCAGCTCGGCCTGGACATCGGCCCGGAGTCCGGCAAGGCGTTCGCCGCCGAGGTGGCCGCGGCCAGGACGGTGTTCTGGAACGGCCCGATGGGCGTGTTCGAGATGGCCGCGTTCGCCGGCGGAACCAAGGCCGTCGCGCAGGCGTTGACCGAGGTGGACGGCCTCAGTGTGGTCGGCGGCGGTGACTCGGCCGCGGCGGTGCGCCAGCTGGGCTTCGCCGACGACGCGTTCGGGCACATCTCCACCGGTGGTGGGGCGTCGCTGGAATACCTGGAGGGCAAGGAGCTCCCGGGTCTCGCCGTACTGGAAGAGGACTGACACCCGATGGCTGACAGCGCAGCTGCCCGTACGCCGTTGATGGCGGGCAACTGGAAGATGAACATCAACCACGTCGAGGCTGTGCACCTGGTGCAGAAGCTGTCCTGGACGCTGCAGGACAAGAAGCACGACTTCGAGCGGGTCGAGGTGGCGGTGCTGCCGCCGTTCACCGACCTGCGCAGCGTCCAGACGCTGGTCGACGGCGACCGGATGAAGATCAAGTACGGCGCCCAGGACGTCTCGAAGTACGACGCCGGCGCCTACACCGGCGAGATCTCGGCGTCGATGCTGGCCAAGCTCGGCTGCACCTACGTGCTGACCGGGCACTCCGAGCGGCGCCAGTACCACGGTGAGGACGACGCCCTGGTCAACGCCAAGACGACCAAGGCGCTCGAGGCCGGGCTGACCCCGATCGTCTGTGTCGGCGAGGGGCTCGACGTCCGCAAGGCCGGCGAGCACGTCGAGTACACGCTGGCCCAGGTGGACGGCGCGCTGGCCGGGCTGAAGCAGGACGACGTCCGCAAGCTGGTCCTGGCCTACGAGCCGGTCTGGGCGATCGGTACCGGCGAGGTGGCCACGCCCGAGGACGCGCAGGAGGTCATCGCGGCCATCCGGGGCCGGATCGAGGAGACGATCTCACCGTCGGTCGCCGACTCGGTACGGATTCTTTACGGGGGGTCGGTGAAGATGGCCAGTGCAGGTGGCATCATGGCCCAACCGGACGTGGACGGCTGCCTGGTCGGAGGTGCGAGCCTTCAGGCGGACGAGTTCGCCGGAATCTGCCGTTACCTGGACCTTCAGTTAGGCTACTCCTCGTGATTCTCGCTTTTTCGATCGTCGTGATCGTCTGCAGCCTCATCCTCACGTTGCTCGTGCTGCTGCACAAAGGCCGCGGTGGCGGTCTGTCGGACCTGTTCGGTGGCGGGGTGTCGTCCAGCCTGGGCGGCTCGTCGGTCGCCGAGCGGAACCTGGACCGGATCACGATCGCTGTCGGTCTGATCTGGTTCGCTGCCATCGTCGCCCTCGGCCTGCTCTACAAGCTCGGCTGAGGGGAGTAGGTTCCCGTGGCTGGTGGTGGCAGTGCGATTCGTGGCAGCCGGGTCGGCGCAGGCCCGATGGGCGAGGCGGAGCGCGGTGACACCGCGCCCCGGCAGCGCATCGTGTTCTTCTGCGCCAACGGGCACGAGACCGCGACGGTGTTCGCGGTCGAGGCGTCCATCCCGGAGGCGTGGGACTGTCCGCGGTGCGGTCTGCCGACCAGCACCGATGTGAACAACCCACCCCCGCCCCCGAAGATCGAGCCCTACAAGACCCACCTGGCGTACGTGAAGGAACGCCGCAGCGAGCAGGAGGCCCAGGAGATCCTCGAAGAGGCCCTGGAAAAACTCCGCGCCCGCCGCGCCCGCGGCGAAGTCATCTTCTAGCCCAGACGCGAACAGCCCGGCCCGGCATCGGTCCGGGCTGTTCGCGTTTCACGACCGGCGGGCTGTTCCCGGGACGACCAGGCCGGACTCGTAGGCGGCGATGACGGCCTGGGTCCGGTCCCGGAGGCCGAGCTTGCCGAGCAGCCGGCTGACGTGGGTCTTGACGGTCTCCTCGCTGACCACCAGCCGGCCCGCGATCTCCGGGTTGGACAGGCCTTCGGCGATCAGGCCGAGCACCTCGACCTCCCGCGGGGTGAGGTTGCCGAGGGCCTGGGTGGCGGCCGCGTCGCGGGCGGGACGGTGCCGGGCGAACTCCGCGATCAGTCGCCTGGTCACCGTCGGTGCGAGCAGGCCGCCGCCGGACGCGATCACCCGGACCGCGTCGAACAGGCGCTCTGCAGTCACGTCCTTGAGCAGGAACCCGCTGGCGCCGGCGGCCAGCGCGTCGTACACGTGCTCGTCCAGGTCGAAGGTGGTCAGCATCAGGATCCGGGGGCCGGGTCCGGCGGCCGCGAGAATCTGCCGGGTCGCCTCGATACCGTCCAGGACCGGCATCCGGACATCCATCAGGACCACGTCGGGGTTGCGGTCCCGACACAGCCGGACGGCCTCGGCGCCGTCGGCCGCCGTCCCGGTGACCTCGAAGTCCGGCTGGGTGCCGAGCAGAGCGCCGAACCCGGCCCGGACGACCTCCTGGTCGTCGACGACGGCGATCCGGATCCGTGCGCTCATGGCTCGGTCGGTGGGATCGGCAGCACCGCTCTGACCACGAACCCGCCGCCGGTCGACCGGCCCTCGGTCAGCGTCCCGCCCACCATCGCGGCTCGTTCGCGCATGCCCACCAGCCCGTGCCCGCCGGCGCCGTCCTGGTCGGCGGTCGGCCCCGGGCCGTTGTCGCGGACCTGGACCAGCAGCGCCGCCGCCGTGTAGCCCAGCTCGACGTCCACGGCTGCGCCCGGGGCGTGCCGGCGCGCGTTGGTCAGCGCTTCCTGGACGATGCGGTACGCCGTCAGCTGCACACCCGGGTCGAGGGGGACGACACAACCACGCACGATCAGGCGGGTGCTCGCGCCGGAGGACGCCCGGGCCTCGTCGACGAGCGCGTTCAGTTGCTCCAGGCCGGGTTGCGGTGCGCGCACGGTCCTGGTGGCGGGGTCGACGTCTTCGCGCAGCACACCGAGCAGCCGGCGCATCTCGGTGAGGGCAGAGCGCGCGGTGTCGCCGATCGCGACCAGCCGCTGCGCTCCCTCCGCAGGCAGGCCGGGTGTCGTCAGCCGGGCGGACTCGGCCTGCACGGCGATGAGCGAGATGTGGTGCGCCACCACGTCGTGCAGTTCGCGGGCGATCCGGGCCCGCTCACCCCGAGCGGCGAACTCGAGCTTGTTGTCCAGGCTCGTCCGGCCGGCTGCGGCCGAGTCGGCGGCGGCGCCGCGTTCGCGCGCTGAGGCGCCGAGCAGGACGGCCGCGGTCATCACCACCAGGAGCACGACCGAGTCCAGCTGCGGCTCCCCGAGAGCGAGCAGAACGAACGGCAGCAGGAACGGGAACGCCACCCGGCGAGACCGGCTGCGCGCCAGCCGGTACAGGGCGATGAGTCCGGCCAGCACTCCCGCGGCGTAGGGCGGTTCAGGGCTGGCGAGCATCACCGCGTTGGCCAACGTGACGGCCAGCGCGACTGGCACCGGATGAGCCGCCAGGAACGCAAGTGGCACTGTCGCGCACAGCCCGAGCAGCATCGCCGTCCCCAGATCCATGCCCGTCCCGTCGCCGCGACCGCCGGCCTCGACGACGGCGAACAGACCGAGCACGGCCGCCGCGACGACGAACGCCCGGTCTTTCAGCTCACGGAACCGGCTCACGTCCCTCATTGTCCGCCCGGCCGTCACCCCGGGCGTCACCCTCGTGGGGGACAGCAAGGGCGCTCGGCAGCGTGACGACAGCCGCCGGGACGAGCCGTAGCGTCGAGTGCCATGGAGGCGAACACCGTCGAGGTCCGCGAGCTGCACAAGAGGTACGGCGCCACTGTCGCGGTGGACGACCTGTCCTTCACCGTCCGGCCGGGTCAGGTGACCGGCTTCGTCGGGCCGAACGGCGCCGGCAAGTCGACGACGATGCGGGTGATCCTGGGGCTGGATGCACCCGACGCGGGCAGCGCCCTGGTCGGCGGCCGCAGGTACCGGGACCTGGCCACCCCGCTGCGTGAGGTCGGTGCGTTGCTCGACGCGGGTGCGGTCCATCCCGGCCGGAAGGCGCGGGATCACCTGCTGTGGATGGCGCAGTACAACGGCTTGCCAGGACGGCGCGTCGACGAAGTGCTGGAACAGGTGGGTCTGACGCAGGCAGCGAGGCGCCGGGCCGGCGGGTTCTCACTGGGGATGCGGCAGCGGCTGGGGATCGCTGGTGCCTTGCTGGGCGATCCGCCGGTGTTGTTGTTCGACGAGCCGGTGAACGGGCTCGACCCGGAGGGGATCGTCTGGATCCGTGGCATGCTGCGGTCACTGGCCGCCGAAGGCCGATCGGTCCTGGTGTCCAGTCACCTGATGGGTGAGCTCCAGGACACCGCGGACCATCTGATCGTGATCGGCCGCGGCCGGCTGGTCGCGGACACCACAGTGCGCGAGTTGGTCGCCGCCGCATCGGAGGACCGGGTCGGGATTCGCACCCTGGATCGGATCCAGGCCATGACCGTGCTGGCCAACGCCGGGGCAACGGTGGCCGCGACCGGTGCTGATCGGTTGACCGTCACCGGCCTGACGCCAGAGCACGTGATCAAGCTGCTGAACCAGCACGACCTGTCGTTCACCGAGGTGGCCGCGCACCGGGCGTCGCTCGAGGAGGCCTACATGGAGCTGACTCGGGACGCGGTCGAGTTCGGGTCGCGGGAGCCGTGATGAAGAGCTTTCTGCGGGTGTTGCACGGGGAGTGGACGAAGTTCCGCTCGGTCCGGAGCACCTGGTTGTGCCTACTGGCCGCGGTGGCCGTCTCGGTGGTGCTGGAGGTCTTGGGTTCGACCGCCGGCTCGACGGAGGCCAACGAGCAGCCGCGGTACTCCGATCAGGCCTACTTCGTGCACAAGCCGCTCGCCGGCGACGGCTCGGTGGTCGCCCGAATCGTCAGCCAGCAGGGCAGCCACGAGTGGGCGAAGGCAGGCCTGCTGATCAAGGCCGAGGTCGAGCCGGGTTCGCCGTACGCCGCTGTGATGGTCACGCCGGATCACGGCGTGCGGATGCAGGCGATGTTCGACACCGATCTGGCCGGATCGGCCGATCCCGCGCCGCGGTGGCTCAGGCTCACTCGCGCGGGTTCCTCGATCACCGGGTACGAGTCCGCCGACGGCGCCGAGTGGCGTGAGATCGGCACGATCACCGTGGCGCTGCCCACGCAGGTCGAGGTCGGGCTGTTCGTCGCGTCGCCACCGTTGTACGTCACCCAACGGACGGGCAGCGGTACGTCGGTCGGCCTGCGAAACACTGTGGGTACGGCGATCTTCGACGACCTCGCTGTGACCGGAGCGCAGCCGGCGGCGGAGTGGACCGGCCAGAACATCTCGACGCTGCCGTCGAAGCAGACCGGGGGAGTGCCCGTCGGGGAGCTGCACCGCAACGGCGACACGTTCACCGTGATCGGATCGGGCGACATCGCCGGCTACGGCATCGCCAGCTGGCGGTCGCCGGGCGAGGACGACGTGGTGCTGCTCAGTCTGTTCGGCCTCCGGATCGGCATGCTCGCGGTGATCGCGCTCGGTGTGTTGTCGATGACCGCCGAGTACCGGACCGGCCTGATCCGCACAACGCTCACGGCCGGCCCGCGACGCGGCGAGGTTCTCGCGGCGAAGGCGGTCGTGCTCGGGGCCGCGGTCTTCGTGACCGGGCTGATAGCGAGTGTCGCCTCGTTCCTGCTCGCCCAGCCGGGGTTGCGCTCAGGCGGCTACAACCCGCCGGCGTACCCCCACGTGTCGTTGCTAGAGGCAACGGCTCTGCGTGCGGTCGTCGGCACGGCCGCGGTCCTCGCCCTGGTCGCGCTGTTCAGCCTCGGTGTCGCCGTACTGCGGCGTCGTACCGTCGGGGCGATCGTGTTCGTGGTTGCGCTCGTGCTGGTGCCGCAGTTGGTCGCGCCGGTGATCTCACCCGAGGCCGATGTCTGGATGAGCCGGCTGACGCCGGTCGCCGGCCTGGCCATCCAGCAGACGGTCGACCGGGCCGGACAGGTGATCGGCCCGTGGACCGGGCTCGCGGTGCTGTCCGGGTACGCCGCCGTCGCGTTGGCACTGGCCCACTGGCAACTCGGTCGCCGGGACGCCTGATGCTGATCGGGCGGGCGCTCAGGGCCGAGTGGACCAAGCTGCGCACGGTGCCGAGCACCGGCTGGACGCTGCTCGCAGCGATGGTGCTGACGGTGGCGGCCGGCGCCCTGGTGACCTGGGACCTCACGCCGCCGGACTGTGCGCGTGATGATCCGTCCTGCGACTTCGACCTTCCCAGGCTCAGCCTCACCGGGGTCTACCTCGGCCAGACGGCGGTGATCGTGCTCGCCGTGCTTGCTGTCAGTGCCGAGTACGAGTCGGCCATGATCCGGACCACGCTCTCGGCCTGTCCGCGCCGGGTCGTCGTGCTCGCCGCGAAGGCGATCGTCGTCACCGCAGCGGTGCTCGGCGCCGCGGCCGTCAGCGTGGGGGCATCGCTGCTCGCCGGTCGAGAGGTGCTGGCCGGCAACGGATTCACCGAGGTCGCGGGCTACCGGCTTCCGACGCCGGCTGACGGGCCGACGCTGCGGGCGTACGGCGGAACGGCGCTGTACCTCGGCCTGGTTGCCCTGCTCAGCCTCGGTGTCGCCTTCGTAGTCCGTCACACCGGCGGCACCGTGACGATTCTGCTCGTGCTGCTGTACGTCGCGCCGATCGTGTCGCTCGTCGTCACCGATCCGCGGTGGAAGGAGTGGATCGAGAAGGTGTCGCCGATGACCGCCGGACTCACGATCCAGTCCACGCTGCGTCTCGACGCGCTGCCGATCGCACCGTGGTCGGGGCTCGGCGTACTCGGCCTCTACGCCGTCGCGTCGATCGCGACCGGCCTGGTCGTGTTTCGGCTGCGCGACGCTTAGGCCTTCCTGGCGAACAGCTGGTTGAGTTCGGCTTGGGGGATCTGGCCGGCGGCGAAGTCGATTGTGCCGGTGGTGAGGATTTCCTGGGCTGCTTGGCGGACGAGGCCCAGGGCTGCGCGGGCGATGCTGCCGCCGAGGCTGATGCGGGTGACGCCGGCGGACTGGAGGGTGGGGACGGTCAGGGTGGAGGTGCCTAGGCCGAGGACGACGTTGAGGGGGCCGGCGAGCTCCTTGACGAGGGTGCGGATCGAGTCGAGGTCGTTGACGCCGGGGACGTAGAGGCAGTCGGCGCCGGCCTCGTGGAAGCGGTTGGCGCGGTCGATCGAGTCGTGCAGCGAGGTCGGCGTACGCAGCAACTGGCCGTCGGTACGCGCGGTGAGGACGAAGTCGGGGCCGGCGGCCTCGCGGGCGGCGACGATCCGGTCGACCGACAGCTCGACGTCGTACAGCTCCCGTCCGTCGTAGTCCTCGATGTTCCCGCCGGCCAGCCCGGCTTCCCGGGCCAGGCGGATCGTCTCCGCCACGGCCGACGGGTCCGCGCCGTACCCGTCCTCGAGGTCGCCGTTCACCGGTACGGCGCTCGCCGCGGTGATCTCCTGCACCCGCGCGAACATGTCCTCCCGCGACACCGCCGGCGCACCGTCGGGCAGCGTGTGATCACCCTTGCCGAGCGAGAACGCGATCCCCGCACTCGTGGTCGCGATCGCCGGGAACCCGGCATCCGCCAGCACCACCGCACTTCCGGCGTCCCAGGCGTTCGGCATCACGAAGAACCCGTCGTGCAGCTCGCGAAAAGTCATACCGCCATCCTCGCAGCCGCACTGTTCGGCACCGGCCGAACGATCAGAGGCAGCCGGGCTGGTTTCGGCTAGGTGCGGGGTGCGCGGATGCTGCTGGGGATCTCGCCGGCGGACGCCTCGTCGAGGAGCCAGAGGGTGCGGTTCAGGCCTTGGACGCCGGCGGCCGGGATCTGCAGGCGGCCCGTCCCGGCCAGGGCCAGGCGGACGGCTTTGGCCTTGTCGTCGCCGGAGACCACGAACCAGACCTCGTGGGCCCGGTTCAGGGCCGGGAAGGTCAGCGAGATGCGGGTCGGCGGCGGCTTGGGGGAGCCGTGGACGGCGATCGCCGCGGTGTCCTCCGAGTACAGCCCCGCGTGCTCCGGGAAGAGTGACGCGACATGGCCGTCCGGGCCGACACCCAGGAGCAGTACGTCGAAGGTCGGTACGCCGTCCCGATCGCCGGCCCCCACCGCCTTGGCCAGCTCGGATGCATACGCAGCCGCGGCCGCCTCCGCGCCCTGACCGGTATCGGCGGGCATGACGTGGACCCGGGCCGGATCCACGTCCACGTGGTCGAGCAGAGCCTCGCGAGCCTGGGTCTCGTTGCGGTCGGGGTCGCCATCCGGCAGGAACCGCTCGTCACCCCACCAGAACTCCACCCGCCGCCAGTCGATCGCGCTACGGGCCGGCGACTCGGCGACAGCCTGGTAGACGACCGAGGCGACCCGGCCGCCGGTCAGCACGACCTGGGCGACCCGGCCGCTGCTCTGCACGTCGACGAGCCGAGTGATGAGCCGGGCCGCGACGGCGTGGGCCAGGCCCTCGGCGTCGCGGTTGACCAGGATCGACGGTGAGCTCATGACCGCCCCGCCACCCGCTTGCCCGTGCTCTTCTTCGCCGCCGTCTTCTTGGCCGCGGTCTTCTTCGAGGTGGACGTCTTCCGCGCCGCAGACTTCTTCACGGCAGCAGACTTCCGGGCAGGCGCCGCCTTCTTCGCGGCGATGGCCTTCTTCTCCTTGGTGGCAGCCGGCGTCGGCGCGTCCGCGGCCGCCGTACGCGTGGCCGCCTTGGACGCCGCGGTCTGGGCCGACCGCCGGTCCTCCGCGCTCACCTTCTTGGCCTCAGCCGGCATGTTCTCCCGCTCGACCATGCACGCCAGCGTCTTCGCGTACACGTCGTCCGGGTCGAGCCGCCGCAGCTCCTCGCTCAACAACTCGGACGTCGTACGGCGCTTCAGCGCCACCGGCCGGTCCGGAGCGCCGGGCACGCTGAACGTCGCCACCGCGCCGTCCGGCCTGGTCAGTGAGATCGGCCCGGTCGGCGTGAACAGGCGGGCCGCGGTGATCCCCGGGCCGCGCGACACTTTCTGCTCGACCGTGACACCCAGCCGGTGCTGCAGCCACGCGGCAAGCAGGTCCGCACTCGGGTTGCCCTTGGCCGACGTGATCTCGGCGCCGGTCACCTTCGTCGGGTACTGGTCGAGAGCCGCCGCGAGCAGCGCACGCCACGGCGTGAGCCGCGTCCACGCGAAGTCGGTGTCGCCCGGTTCGTACCCTTCGGCCCGCGCCGAGAAGTCGACCGACGCCCGCCGGGTCGCGGCCGCGTCGGTCACCCGGCGCCGGCCGAGCCGGCCCAGGGGGTCCTCCGCCGGAGCCTTCGGCCCGCCACCCGGCCACCACACGATGACGGGGGAGTCGGGCAGCAGCAGGGGAGTGATGACGGACTCGGGCACCTTGGCCAGCTCGCCGTGCAGCCGCAGCAGCACCGCCTCACCCGGAATCCCTTCACCGACACGTACTTCGGCGTCCAGGCCCGACGCACCCCGCCCGGGTCGCAGTATCGCGACCAGCACGCGGGACGGGTGCTCACGGCCTGCTTCGTTCGCGGCCTTCATCGCGTCGTGGTGGGACGCCTCGTCGACGACCACGACGATCGTGCCGACCATGCCCATGGCCGGAGAGCCCGCGTTCCGGCGGGCCTTCAGCAGCGCCGAGGCGATCTCGCTCGACGTCGTGCCGGTCAGGTCGATGATCATGGCCGCCTCCAGGCGCGTCCGTCGCGGGCGAGCATCTCGTGCGCGGAGTCCGGGCCCCAGCCGCCGGACTCGTACTGCTCCGGCTTGCCGTGCCCGGCCCAGTAGTCGATCACCGGGTCGAGGATCTTCCAGCCCAGTTCCACCTCGGTGTGCTGCGGGAACAATGGCGGGTCGCCGAGCAGTACGTCGAGGATCAGCCGCTCGTACGCCTCGGGGGAGGACTCGGTGAAGGAGCCGCCGTACGCGAAGTCCATGTTCACGTCGCGGATCTCCATCGAGGTGCCGGGCACCTTGGCGCCGAAGCGCATCGTGATGCCCTCGTCCGGCTGGATCCGCAGCACCAGCGCGTTCTGGCCGAGCTCCTCCGTCGACGTCTTGGTGAACGGCAGGTGCGGCGCGCGCTTGAACATCACCGCGACCTCGGTGACCCGGCGGCCGAGCCGCTTGCCGGTGCGCAGGTAGAACGGGACGCTGGCCCAGCGGCGGGTGTCGACGTCCACCCGCAGCGCGGCGAAGGTCTCGGTCGCGGAGTCCTGCGGGATGGCGTCCTCCTGCAGGTAGCCCTTGACCTTCACGCCGCCGGCCCAGCCGGGGGCGTACTGGCCGCGGGCCGTGTGCAGGTCGAGGCGCTCCGGCAGCTTGACCGCGGCCAGCACCTTCTTCTTCTCCTGGCGCAGCGACCAGGCGTCGAAGCTGACCGGCTCCTCCATCGCGACCAGCGCGAGCAGCTGGAGCAGGTGGTTCTGGATCACGTCCCGGGCCGCGCCGATGCCGTCGTAGTACCCGGCCCGGCCGCCGATGCCGATGTCCTCGGCCATCGTGATCTGGACGTGGTCGACGTAGTGGCTGTTCCAGACCGGCTCGAACATGGCGTTGGCGAACCGCAGCGCCAGCATGTTCTGCACGGTCTCCTTGCCCAGGTAGTGGTCGATCCGGAACACCGCCTCGGGCGGGAACACCGACTCGACCACGTGGTTCAGCTCGCGGGCGCTCTTCAGGTCGTGGCCGAACGGCTTCTCGATCACCACCCGCCGCCACGAGCCGGGCACCTCGTCGGTCAGCCCGTGCTCGGACAGCTGCTGCACGACCTGCGGGAACAGGCCGGGCGGGATGGACAGGTAGAACGCGTGGTTGCCACCGGTGCCGCGGGTGACGTCCAGCTCGTCCACGGTCTCCCGCAGCCGCTTGAACGCCTCGTCGTCGGTCAGGTCGCCCGGCACGAACCGGAAGCCCTCGGCCAGCTGCTGCCAGACCTCTTCCCGGAACGGCGTCCGGGCGTGCTCCTTGACCGAGTCGTGCACGATCTGGGCGAAGTCCTGGTTGCTGTAGTCACGCCGGGCGAACCCGACCAGGGCGAAGCCCGGGGGCAGCAGCCCCCGGTTCGCCAGGTCGTAGACCGCCGGCATCAGCTTCTTGCGGGCCAGGTCGCCGGTGACACCGAAGATCACCAGGCTGCAGGGCCCGGCGATCCGCGGCAGCCGCCGGTCCTGCGGGTCCCGCAGCGGGTTGACCGGTCCGGTCAGCTCTTCGTCGAGCTCAGCGGTCATCAGCCGCTTTCCTCCGAGACTAGTTGTTCAACAGAGACGAGAGTTGCTGTACGCCGGCCGCCGGATCGGTCAGGTGGAGCCGCAGCACCGGCCGCCCGCGCTCGGCGAGGACATTCGCGTCACCGGCCGCCTGGGCCGAGATCAGCGTGCCGAACGTGAACGGGCGATCGGGGATCTCCACGTCCGCCGGGTGCGCCGCAGTGATCTGCAGGAACACGCCCTCCGGGTGGCCGCCCTTGTGGTACTGGCCGGTCGAGTGCAGGAACCGCGGACCCCAGCCGAAGGTCACCGGCCGCCCGGTCTGCTTCGCGAGCTCCGCGCGGATCGACGCCAGGCCGGCGTCGCGCTCGGAGTCCAGGTACGCCATCACGGCCAGGTAGCCCTTGTCGTCGAGCTGGCCGAGCAGTGCGTTGATCGCGCCCTTGAGCGAGTCCACACCGTCCAGCAGCCCCTCGGAACCACGCACCTCGATAGAGCCGTCGGTGAACGCTGCCTCCTCCGGCTCGGGCTGCGCGTCCAGCAGACCGCGAGCTGCCGCCTTCGCGCTCTCCACGTCCGGCTGGTCGAACGGGTTGATCCCCAGCAGGTAGCCCGCGACCGCGGTCGCGACCTCCCACAGCAGGAACTGCCCACCGAGCGAACCTGTGGTCACGACCGTCGGTGTGCCGGAGGCGACGCTGGCCGAGCTGCTGTCGGCGGCGAGCAGAGCGTGCACGAGGTCGCCCGCACCGCTGTGCAGCTCCGGTGCGTCGAGGCTCTCGACCGCGACGGGCAGTACGCCGGTGCCGTTCTTGCCGGTGCTCTCGGCGATGAGCTGCTCGGCCCAGTCGGGGAACCCGACGATCGACGAGCCGCCGGAGGCGATGATCGCCTTGTCCCGGCCCGGGCTCGCGGCGAGCACCGCACCCAGGACGAGCGCCGGGTTCGACGCGTCGTCGGCCTGCAGCGCCGGGGCCACCTCCGCGGCCTGGTCGAGCAGCTCGGCCACGTCCGCACCGGCCAGCGCCGACGGGACCAGCCCGAAGGCGGTCAGCGCGCTGTAGCGGCCGCCGACGTTCGGGTCGGCGAGGAACGTCTTGCGGTACCCCTCGTCCGCCGACAGCTTCTCGAACGGCGAACCAGGGTCGGTCACCACCACGATCCGGCCGGCCGGATCGATGCCCGCGTCGGTGAACGCCTTGACGAACGCCCGCCGGTGGCTGTCGGTCTCGACCGTGCCACCCGACTTGCTGGACACCACGACGACGGTCTTCTGCAGGTCACCGGCCAGGGCCCGGCCGACCACGCTCGGGTCGGTCGAGTCAAGTACGACGAGGTCCACGCCTGCGGTCCGGGTGATCACCTCGGGGGCCAGTGACGAGCCGCCCATCCCGGACAGCACGATCCGGTCCAGGCCCTCGGCCCGGAGATCGGCCTGCAGGGCCTCGATCTCGGCCAGCAGCGGCCGCGACGAGTCGTGCAGGTCGACCCAGTTCAGCCGGATCGCCGACTCCGACTCGGCGTCCGGACCCCAGGTGGTGGCGTCCTTGGCGGCGATCCGGGAGGCGATCTTCTCGTCGACCAGCCGGTCGACGACCTCGCGCCAGCCCTCGCCGTACGCGTTGACAGTGACATTGTCGGTCACTTGGCCGCCCCCTGCTGTGCACTCTTCAACGCCGCGGTGACGGTGTCCTGAAGTTCGGACCACGAGGCGTCGAACTTCGCGACACCTTCGTCCTCGAGCACCTGGACGACCTCGTCGTACGAGATGCCCAGCTTCTCCAGGTCGTCGATCACCTTGCGGTCGGCGGCGTAGTCGCCGCGGACCGTGTCACCGGTCACCTCGCTGTGCTCGGCGACCGCCTTGATGGTTGCCTCCGGCATCGTGTTGACGACGCCGCGGGTGACCAGGTTGTCGACGTACAGGGTCGGCGGGTACGACGGGTCCTTCACGCCGGTGGACGCCCACAGCGGCCGCTGCGGCTTGGCGCCGGCGGTCTCGATCTCGCGCCAGCGGTCGGAGCCGAAGATCTCCTCGTACGCCTCGAACGCGAGCCGGGCGTTGGCGACCGCGGCCTTGCCCTTCAGGGCCTTCGCCTCGTCGGTGCCGATGGCGTCGAGGCGCTTGTCCACCTCGGTGTCCACCCGGCTGACGAAGAAGGACGCGACGCTGGCCAGCTTGGTCACGTCGTGGCCGTTCTCGATCGCCTTCTCCAGGCCGCTCAGGAACGCGTCCGCGACCGCCTTGTAGCGCTCCAGCGAGAAGATCAGCGTCACGTTCACGCTGATCCCGGCGGCCAGCGTCTCGGTGATCGCCGGCAGGCCCTCCTGGGTGGCCGGGATCTTCACGAAGACGTTGTCCCGGCCGACGGTCTCCCACAGCTCCTTAGCCTGGGCGATCGTCTTCTCGGTGTCCCGGGCCAGGCTGGGCTCGACCTCGATCGAGACCCGGCCGTCGACGGTGTCGGTGTCGTCGTACACCGGCTTGAACAGGTCAGCCGCGTCCCGGACGTCGTCGGTGGTGATCACCCGGATGGCCTCGTCGGTGGAGACCCCCTCGGCGGCCAGCCGGGACACCTGCTCGGCGTACGCGTCCGCGTCGGAGATCGCCTTGGCGAAGATCGTCGGGTTGGTGGTCACGCCGCTGATGTGGGCGTCCTGGATCAGCGTCGCGAGGCCGCCGCTGGTCAGCCGCTGCCGGGAGAGGTCGTCGAGCCAGATGGAGACACCCGCGTCGGCGAGTGCTTTCAAGCGATCGTTCATGTCCGAAGCCTCCGGATGTTCTGTTGTGGTGTGTCAGTTGCGCTCGTTGGTGGCGTCGGCGTTCGGGTCGGCGCTCACCGCCGGGTCGTCGCCGGGGCCGATTCCGCCGGCCGGGCGTCGCCCTGCCGGTACCCCGGAGCCGCCGAGTTCCGCGGCGGCGGCGATGCTGTCCTTGGCGGCCTGGACGACGGCAGCTGCGGTGATGCCGAACTCGTCGTACAGGACCTTGTAGTCGGCGGAAGCGCCGAAGTGCTCCAGGCTCACGCTGCGACCGGCGTCACCGACGACCTCGCGCCAGCCCAGCGCGATCCCGGCCTCGACCGAGACCCGGGCCCGGACCTGCGGCGGGATCACCGCGTCGCGGTAGGCGTCGTTCTGCTCGTCGAACCACTCGCGCGACACCATCGACACGACCCGGGCCTTGATGCCCTGCTCGGCCAGCGTGTTCCGGGCCTCGACGGCCAGCTGCACCTCGGAGCCGGTGCCGATCAGCACGACGTCCGGCGTCCCTTCGGTGTCGAGCAGCGTGTAGCCGCCCCTGTGCACGTTCTCGGTGCCGGCGAAGCCGTCGGCGCCGCGCGGGAACACCGGGACGTTCTGCCGGGTCAGCGCCAGGCCGGCCGGGCGGTCCTTGTGCTGGAGGATCGCGGCCCATGCGGCCGCCGTCTCGTTCGCGTCCGCGGGGCGTACGACGTCCAGGCCCGGAATGGCCCGCAGCGCCGCCAGGTGCTCGATCGGCTGGTGGGTCGGGCCGTCCTCGCCGAGGCCGATCGAGTCGTGCGTCCACACGTAGGTGACCGGCAGCTTCATCAGCGCGGCCAGCCGGACCGACGGGCGCATGTAATCGCTGAAGACCAGGAAGGTCCCGCCGTACGGGCGGGTGCCGCCGTGCAGCGCGATGCCGTTCAGGATCGAGCCCATGCCGTGCTCGCGGATGCCGAAGTGCAGCACCCGGCCGTACTCGTCGCCCTGGAACTCCTTGGTGGAGAACTCGGCGGGGACGAAGGACGGCTGGCCCTTCGGGGTGGTGTTGTTCGAGCCGGCGAGGTCGGCCGAACCGCCCCACAGCTCGGGCAGCCCGGGCGCCAGCTTGGTCAGCACCTCACCGGAGGCGGCCCGGGTGGCGACCCCCTTGGCGTCGGCGTCCCAGCTCGGCAGCGCGTCCTGCCAGCCGGCCGGCAGATCGCGGTCGCCCAGCCGGGCGAACAGCTCGGCCCGCTCCGCGTTCGCGGCCTTCCAGGCGTCGAAGCCGGTGGTCCACTCGTCCTCGAGGGCCTGGCCGCGCTCGATCGCCGTGCGGGTGTGCGCGATCACGTCGGCGGCCACGTCGAAGGACTTCTCCGGGTCCCAGCCGAGCACCCGCTTGGTGGCGGCGACCTCGTCGGCGCCGAGCGCGGAGCCGTGGATCTTGCCGGTGTTCTGCTTGTTCGGGGCCGGCCAGCCGATGATCGTGTGCAGCCGGATGAAGCTCGGCTTGTCGGTGACCGCCTTGGCCGCCTCCAGGGCGTCGTACAGGGCTTGGACGTCCTCCTCGTAGCCGGTGCCGCCGTTGGTCCAGTCGACGGTCTGGACGTGCCAGCCGTACGCCTCGTAGCGCAGCGCCACGTCCTCGGAGAACGCGATGTCGGTGTCGTCCTCGATCGAGATCTTGTTGGCGTCGTAGATCACCGTGAGGTTGCCGAGCTTCTGGTGCCCGGCCAGCGAGGACGCCTCGGACGAGACACCCTCCTCGAGGTCGCCGTCGGAGGCGATCACGTAGATCTGGTGGTCGAACAGGCTCTCGCCGTTGGCGGTCTCCGGGTCGAACAGGCCGCGCTCACGGCGGGCCGCCATCGCCATCCCGACCGCGTTGCCGACGCCCTGGCCGAGCGGGCCGGTGGTGGTCTCGACACCCTTGGTGTGGCCGTGCTCCGGGTGACCCGGGGTCAGGCTGCCCCAGGTGCGCAGCGCCTTCAGGTCGTCCAGCTCCAGGCCGAAGCCGGCCAGGTACAGCTGGATGTACAGGGTCAGGCTGGAGTGACCGGCCGACAGCACGAACCGGTCCCGGCCCGCCCACTCCGGGTCCGCCGGATTGTGCCGCATCACCTTCTGGAACAGCAGGTACGCCGCGGGCGCCAGGCTCATCGCCGTACCGGGGTGGCCGTTGCCGACCTTCTCGACCGCGTCCATCGCAAGCACCCGCACGGTGTCGACCGCGCGCTGGTCGAGCTCGGTCCATTCAAGCTTGGGGCTGGTCTTCTCCGTCACGCCGGCGGCGCTCCTCTCATGGCTGCGGGCACTCCTGTCGGTCCCCCGCCAGGAGCCTACTCGCCAGCACGTTTCAGGCTTCTCACAGATCACCAACTCGGACATGTACATCCTTGTTCCCGGGGGGTGGTCAACGACTCCTACGGGGCGTCGTAGACTGTCGAACCGTCAGCGCCGGTCACCGGCGTCAACCCATCGAGTTCGAGGTGTTCGTGACGGCCGTCGACCCGCGTCCAGCCGCGACGACGTCCTACCCGACGCCGCTGCCGGACAGCCCTGCAGTGCTGAGTCCGTCGGTGCGCGACGTGGTGAAGGCGTACGTCGGGCTGACCAAGCCACGCATCATCGAGCTGCTGCTGATCACCACGGTGCCGGTGATGTTCCTGGCCGCCGGGGGAGTGCCCGAGCTCGGCGTCGTCGCCGCCACCCTGGTCGGCGGCATCCTGGCCGCCGGCAGCGCGAACACGATCAACTGCGTGCTCGACCGCGACATCGACGAGCAGATGCGCCGGACCCGCCGCCGCCCGCTGCCCCGGCACGCGGTCAGCCCGCGGTCGGCGACCGTCTTCGGCGTCGTCCTGGGTGTGCTGGCCACGCTCGAGCTCGGCTTCTTCGTGAACTGGCTGTCCTCGATCCTGGCGCTCGCGGCGAACGCCTTCTACGTGTTCGGCTACACGATGGTGCTGAAGCGCCGGACCGTGCAGAACATCGTCTGGGGCGGGATCGCGGGCTGCTTCCCGACCCTGATCGGCTGGACCGCGGTCACCAACGAGCTGGCCTGGACGCCGTTCGTGCTGTTCCTGGTGGTGTTCTTCTGGACCCCGCCGCACACCTGGGCGCTGGCGATGCGCTACCGCGAGGACTACGCATCGGTCGACGTACCGATGCTGCCCGTGGTCGCCACCCCGGTCGCCACGGCCCGCCAGATCATGGCGTACTCGGTGGTGATGGTGATCACCTCGATCGCGCTGTGGCCGATCGCCGACACCGGTTTCGTCTACCCGCTGGCCGCGATCGCGCTCGGCATCGTCTTCCTGCGCGAGGCGCGCGCCTTGTTGCTCCGGGCCCACACCGGCGCCGAGGGCGCGGCCCTGCGACCCATGCGCCTGTTCCACTTCTCGAACATCTACCTGGCCCTGCTGTTCATCGCCGCGGCCATCGATCCGCTGCTGCACTAGTACGGCGCGCGCCCCTCGCGGGCCGTGGCCGAGCGGCGTTCCGGGGTTGCTGTGGGTAGGTGGCCTTCGGGGTGCTGTGCTGAGGTGTTTCGGACTGCTGCGGTTGGGTGGCCTTCGGGACTGCTGGGGGCGCGGTTCCGGGCTGCGGGAGTGTGCCGACCAGGGAAGGACGCAGCTATCCCGGAGCCGCTCACCGGTGTGGTCCCGCTGCGGGCTCGTCTCCTTCGGAGTGGACTGTGGTCGCTGCGATTTCTCTTCCCCGGGTCCGTTGGCGGGCTCTGGTTGCGTCGAGTCGTGGAAATTGGCGGTGGTGGAGCGGAAATCCGAGCCAGATTCCACAACTCGACGACCGGGCGGCGGGTGGTTCGGGCGTGGTTTGGGTGCGGCGGCGGGTTCCCGGGATGTGGATGGATCTGTCCGTATGGCGGGATCTCGCGCCCGAAACGGTGCGACTGCCGGGGGTGTCCACGGTGCAGCGGGACCGTGAACAGGTTATCTACTGTCCGAGCCCCCCAGTAGGGGTTCACGCCCCCGACCCCCAACCCAACCAGACCGTTCCACTCCAAAGCACCCGCCCACACGTCCCATCCGCCGACAACCCGACCGGTCGCAGGGCGAAGCGCTGTCGCGGATTCACGTGCGTTGACCACGCCGGCTCGGGATCCGGCCGACTCTCCGGAATCACCTGTTCGGGCTACAGCTCCCCGCGGGAGCCCGCGAAACCACGCCGACGTCGTTCCGCCACCAACCCACCAGTACCAGTACCAGTACCAGTACCAGTACCAGCACCAAGCGCCCGCATCGCTGTCGCCCGCGCCCGCGCCCGCAGCAGCATCAGCAGGCCTCGCAGCGAATGGCTGCGGTTGCAGTGAAACGCTTGTGTGATTGGGGTTTGCGGGGTGTGGCTGGGTGGGCGCAGGGAGTTTTCCCGTTGACCTGATCGTGATCTGATGTTGCGATGTCTGGGTCTGTGGAGGGGGATCCACGCCTGGGGAGACACAGATGCATGGGGGTTCGCAGTGGGGGTACGAACACGTATTGCTGCCGTCGCAGCGCTGGCGCTGGCCGGGTCCGTGCTGGTGGCGGCACCAGCCGAAGCAGGGAAGAAGTACGGCACCACCATCAAGCCGATCGTCTCGGGTCTGACCAGTCCGCGGGGGGTGGCCACGTTCGGCGGGAAGATCATCTACAGCGTCGGCGACGGCTCCGTCTACGAAGCCTGGGCCCACAACGGCAAGGTGATCCGCAAGCTCGGCCAGGTGCAGGGCGGTTTCCCGCCGGCGATCGACACGAACGCCTGGGGTACGACGTACGCCCTGACCGGCGGCGGCGCACCGGCCGAGGAGTTGCCGCCCGGCGCGGCGACGCTCTACCGGCTCCGGCCCGGCAAGGCGCCGGTGAAGGTCGCCGACATCGGCAAGTACCAGATCAAGGACGGGGATCCGTACGACCTGGAAGGGAAGCCGACCGACACCAACCCGTACGGGCTGGCGGCGCTCCGGGACGGCACGGTGCTGGTCGCCGACGCCGGGAACAACGATCTGCTCCGGGTCTGGCCGAACGGGACGATCAAGACCGTGGCCCGGCTCAAACCACGGGTCGTGCCGGTCCCGACCGGTCTGCCGGCCACGGATCCCGAGGGCAACCCGCTGCCGCCGGCCGGTACCCCGATCCCGAGCGAGGCGGTCGCCACGTCGGTCACCGTCGGGTCGGACGGCTACTGGTACGTCGGTGAGCTGCGCGGCTTCCCGGCAACGCCTGGCAAGTCACAGATCTGGCGGATCAAGCCGGGTTCGTACAACGCCGTCTGTGACCCGGCCAAACCGCACACGGGCAAGTGCACGCGGTACGCCGACGGTTACACGTCGATCGTCGACCTGGCCGGCGGCCCGAAGGGCACGCTCGCGGTGGTCGAGTTGGCGAAGGTCAGCTGGCTCCAGTGGGAGCTGGGAGGCTCGCCGATCGGCTCGCTCTACCTGCAGTTCCCGGGCAGGTGGCACAAAGCCGGAGTCAAGAAGGAGCTCGCCCCCGGCAAGCTGACTCTGCCGGGCGGTACGGCGATCAGCCGGTCGGGCAAGGTCTACGTGACGTCACCGCTGTTCGGACCGCCAGGGGCGGTTTACCAGGTGGTGGCGAAACACTGAGTGAGCAACCCGGGGCGTCAGGTCTACTCACCGGGCCAGGCGCCCCGGGTCCCACCCGCTAGGTGGCCGGTGTGCCGCGTTCGCCGTACACCGCCGTCACCAACGCGATCAGCACCGCGGCGAAGAACATGTGGATGAGCACCAGGACCCACGGGAGTCCGGTGAAGTACTGCGTGAAGCCCACCACACCCTGGAGCAGCTCCATCGCGAGCAACCAGGCGGCCAGCTTCCGCAGCGTCCGCGAGGTCGCGGTCACCCGGGTCGCGATCACCAGGGCGATCGAGATCCCGAGCAGCGCGAACACCACGTCCGCATGCAGCTGACTGATCAGCTCCTCGTTGAACCCGTTCCGGCCGGTCTCGGGATCACCCGAGTGCGGACCGGCGCCGGTCACCAAGGTGCCGAGGGCAACGGCCAGCCAGACTGCCACCACACAGGCGGTGGCGAGGGCACGGACCACCGGGGGAGTGTGCGGGTACGGACTCGTCCGCGACCGCCGCATCAACGACACGGTGAGCGTGATGATCACCGGTGAGACCAGGAAGTGGGCCGACACGATCCACGGGTTCAGCCCGGTCAGGACGCTGATGCCGCCGATCACGGCCTGCAGCGGGACACCGAGCGCGGCCGCGGTCGCCAGCCGGCGCAGGTCCTTGCGGACCGGGCGGTACCGCATCACCGCCAGCCAGGTGCCGATCGCAATCACCGCGACCACGAAGCCGAGCATCCGGTTGCCGAACTCGATGGCGCCGTGGATGCCGAGCTCCGGGTGCGGCACGTACGACTCGTCGGTGCACGACGGCCAGGTCGGGCAGCCGAGGCCGGAGCCGGTCAGCCGGACCAGTCCGCCGGTCACCACGATGCCGATGTTCGCCACCACCGACGCCCAGCCCCAGTGCCGGACCGTGTCCAGGCTCGGCTCTGGCACCAGCCGCCAGAATCCGGTGACCGGTGTCGTCTCTTGGGGCGGCGTCTCCGTGCTCATCACCGGCACACTCTAAAGAAGCGCTCGCTCAGTCCCATCGGAAGGTCCGGGAGACGAGGTATCCGATGACTGCCGCCCAGAGCGCCAGCGACAGCGCCGCGGCCCACGGGACGACACCTTCGATGGTCGAGTTGGCCAGCCCGCTGGCCAGCGCAGCACTCGGCAGCAGGCGTACGACGCCCTGCATGCCCGCCGGGTACTCGTCGACCGGCGTGAGCACAGCGCCGCCGACCAACAGCAGCAGGTAGATGAGGTTCGCCGCCGCCAGCGTCGCCTCTGCCCGAAGTACGCCGGCCATCAGCAGACCGAGTGACGCGAAGGCCGCCGTCCCGCACAAGACCATCAGCACGACACCGAAGACGGCGTCAGGGCCACCGACCGGCTTCCAGCCGAGTGCGAAGCCCGCGCCGATCAGCACGACGAGCTGGATCAGCTGAACGGCCAGCACCGCACCGATCTTCCCGGCCAGCAGGCCGGTCCGGGACAGGGGAGAGGCACCGAGTCGCTTGATCACGCCGTACCGCCGCTCGAAGCCGGTCGCGATCGCGAGCGACGTGAAGGACGAGGACAGCACCGCGAGGGCGAGCACCCGGGGGACCGCGTCGTCGATCGGTCGCGCGTCACCCAGGGGAAGGCGATTGCCGAGCCCGGTCCCGCCCAGCAGCAACAGCAGGCCGAGCGGGATGACCAGGGCCAGCAACAGCTGCTCGCCGTTGCGGAGGAGCAGCTTGAACTCCATCCGGGTGTGCGCGATCACCTTGGTCGGCCACGGCGCGCTTCCGGGCTGCGGTGCATAGGTTGTCATCGTGGTTCCGGCTTGGTGAGCTCGAGGAAGACGTCCTCGAGGGACTTCGTGTGGTGCTCGGTCAGCGCGTCCGGGGTGCCGGAGGCGATCACCTTACCGGCTGACACCACGTGGACCTGGTCGGACAGCTGCTCGGCCTCGTCCATCGCGTGCGTCGTCAGCACGACGGTCACGCCGTCGTCGCGCAGGTCGCGGATCAGCTGCCAGATCTCCCGGCGGCCGTGCGGGTCGAGGCCTGTGGTCGGCTCGTCCAGGAACGCGATCTCCGGCCGGCCGACGATCGCCAGCGCGAACGACAACCGCTGCTTCTGCCCACCCGACAACCGCCGGTACGGCGTCTTGCCGCAGGTACCGAGGTCGAGCCGGTCGATCAGCGTCCGGATGTCGAGCGGGTGGGTGTGCAGGGCGGCGACGTACCGGAGCATCTCGACCGCGCGGACGCCGGACCAGGCGCCGCCTTCCTGCAGCATCACGCCGATCCGCGGCATCAGCTCGTCGTGGTCGGCGACCGGGTCCAGCCCGAGGACGCGGACGCGGCCGGAGGCCGGCCGGCGGAAGCCCTCGCAGCTCTCCACGGTGGTGGTCTTGCCGGCGCCGTTGGGCCCGAGCACGGACGTCACGGTGCCGCCGGTTACGGTGAGACTGAGGCCGTTGACCGCGGCCTTCTCGCCGTACCGCACGACGAGGTTGTCGATCTCCACCGCGACTGGCACGGAAGAAGTCTAGGACCGGCCCGCGGAGCGCTCGGCCCGGGCTCGGGACGAACACTCCGGGCGTGACGCTGGTCACGGTGAGCGGCCACGCCCCGCGGGAGCGTGCGAACCGGTTAGGGGACCCTTATTTGAAGGGCCTGGTGAATTACGCGACACTGATGTTGTGAAAACTCCTGCGACGAACGGATCGGTGCCCGCGGGCGCCGCGACGCCGGCCGCGCGGGACGAGTCCACCCGGGACCGGGTCGCCCGCTCGATCCTGACCAACGGTCCGTCCAGCGCCGCGGTGCTCGCGGAGCGCCTGGAGCTGACTCCGGCGGCAGTCCGCCGGCATCTCGACCACCTGCTCGACGAGGGGCTGGTCGAGGCCCGCGAGGAGCGGGTCTACGGCCCGCGCGGCCGTGGCCGCCCCGCGAAGGTCTTCGTGCTGACCGACACCGGCCGGCACGCGTTCCACCAGGCGTACGACGACCTGGCGGCCACCGCGCTGCGGTTCATCGCCGAGGCCGGCGGTGACGAGGCGGTCGCGGAGTTCGCCCGGCGCCGGGTCGCCGAGGTGGAGAAGCGGTACCGGGAGCTGGTGGACGCGGCTCCCGAGGAGAAGAAGGCGGAGGTGCTCGCCCAGGCCCTCACCGCGGACGGCTACGCGGCGTCCACGGCGAAGGCCGCGCACGGCGAGCAGCTGTGCCAGCACCACTGCCCGGTCGCGCACGTGGCCGAGCAGTTCCCCCAGCTGTGCGAGGCGGAGACCGAGGTGTTCGCGCGACTCCTCGGCAAGCACGTCCAGCGGCTGGCCACCATCGCCCACGGCGACGGTGTCTGCACGACGCATATCCCCGGCGAACTGCCGGTTGCCCCTGTATCCCACGGCGAATCTGCGAGGACTGCACGATGACGCAAACCGCTCACCCCGAACTGGAAGGCCTCGGCAACTACCAGTACGGCTGGGCCGACTCCGACGCCGCCGGCGCGGTCGCCAAGCGCGGCCTCAGCGCCGACGTGGTGCGGGGCATCTCCACCCTCAAGAACGAACCGGAGTGGATGCTCGACCTGCGGCTGAAGGGCCTGAAGCTCTTCGACCGCAAGCCGATGCCGTCGTGGGGTGCCGACCTGTCCGGGATCGACTTCGACAACATCAAGTACTTCGTCCGCTCGACCGAGAAGCAGGCGTCGAGCTGGGAAGAGCTGCCCGAGGACATCAAGAACACCTACGACAAGCTCGGCATCCCGGAGGCGGAGAAGCAGCGCCTGGTGGCCGGTGTCGCGGCGCAGTACGAGTCCGAGGTCGTCTACCACCAGATCCGGGAGGACCTGGAGGCCCAGGGCGTCATCTTCCTGGACACCGACACCGGTCTGAAGGAGCACCCGGAGCTCTTCAAGGAGTACTTCGGCTCGGTGATCCCGGTCGGCGACAACAAGTTCGCCTCGCTGAACTCGGCGGTCTGGTCCGGCGGCTCGTTCATCTACGTCCCCAAGGGCGTCAAGGTGGACATCCCGCTGCAGGCCTACTTCCGGATCAACACCGAGAACATGGGCCAGTTCGAGCGGACCCTGATCATCGTCGACGAGGACGCCTACGTGCACTACGTCGAGGGCTGCACGGCGCCGATCTACAAGTCGGACTCGCTGCACTCCGCGGTGGTCGAGATCATCGTGAAGAAGGGCGCCCGCTGCCGCTACACGACGATCCAGAACTGGTCGAACAACGTCTACAACCTGGTCACCAAGCGCGCCACCTGCGAGGAGGGCGCGACGATGGAGTGGATCGACGGCAACATCGGCTCCAAGGTGACCATGAAGTACCCGGCCGTCTACCTGATGGGCGAGCACGCCAAGGGCGAGACCCTGTCGGTCGCGTTCGCCGGCGAGGGCCAGCACCAGGACGCCGGGTCGAAGATGGTGCACAACGCGCCGTACACCTCCAGCTCGATCGTGTCGAAGTCGGTGGCCCGCGGCGGTGGCCGGACGTCGTACCGGGGCCTGGTCGAGGTGGCGCCGGGGTCGCACCACAGCAAGTCCACGGTGCGCTGTGACGCGCTGCTGGTCGACACCATCAGCCGTTCGGACACCTACCCGTACGTCGACGTCCGCGAGGACGACGTGGCGATGGGGCACGAGGCGACCGTGTCCAAGGTCAGCGACGACCAGCTCTTCTACCTGATGAGCCGGGGCATGGCCGAGGACGAGGCGATGGCGATGATCGTCCGCGGCTTCATCGAGCCGATCGCCCGCGAACTCCCGATGGAGTACGCGCTGGAACTGAACCGACTGATCGAGCTGCAGATGGAAGGGGCCGTCGGCTGATGTCGTCCTCCGAGACCCTGGTTGCCACCGGCAACCGGGCGCACTCCCACGGCGGCGGGACGATCCCGCTGCAGGCACGCAGTGAGCGGCCGACGTCGTACGACGTCGCCGACTTCCCGGTGCCGAACGGGCGCGAGGAGGAGTGGCGCTTCACCCCGGTCAAGCAGCTCAAGGCCCTGTTCGACGACGCGGCCGGCACCGAGACCCCGAAGGTCGGGGCGGCCGGCCCGGACGGCGTCGTGATCGAGACCGTAGCGGCCGACTCGCTCAAGGTCGGCACGCCGCAGGACCGGTCGGCCGCGGTCGCGTGGAACCACGCGGCCGAGGCGCTGGCGGTGCGGATCCCGAAGGAGGCCGAGCTCACCGAGCCGGTGCACGTGAACGTCGCGAGCCTCGGCGCCCGTGGTTTCGCGCACCTGATCGTGGACGCCGGCCGGCACAGCAAGTCGATCGTGATCATCGACCACACCGGCGCCGGTGAGCTTGCGGTGAACGTCGAGATCGTCGCCGGCGACGGCGCCGACCTGCGGGTCGTCTCGATCCAGCAGGCCGACCACGAGTCGATCCACCTCGCCCAGCACGACGCGCTGGTCGGCCGGGACGCCCGGCTGCACCACGTCGCGGTCACCCTCGGCGGCAAGATCGTCCGGATCGCGACCAACGTCCGGTACGCCGGTCCCGGCGGCGACGCCGAGCTCGTCGGGGTGTACTTCGCCGAGTCCGGCCAGCACCACGAGCACCGGCTGTTCGTCGACCACGAGGCGACCCACTGCAAGAGCAACGTGCTCTACAAGGGCGCGCTGGCCGGTGACAACGCCCGCTCGGTGTGGATCGGCGACGTGCTGATCCGGGCCGCGGCCGAGGGCACCGACACGTTCGAGCTGAACCGGAACCTGGTGCTCACCGACGGCGCCCGCGCCGACTCGGTGCCGAATTTGGAGATCGAGACCGGTGAGATCGAGGGCGCCGGGCACGCGTCCGCGACCGGCCGGTTCGACGACGAGCAGCTGTTCTACCTGCAGGCCCGCGGCATCCCCGAGGACGCGGCCCGGCGGCTGGTGGTGTCCGGCTTCTTCAACGACATCATCGGCAAGATCGGCGTCCCCGAGGTGGCCGAGCACCTGCACGACGTGATCGAGGAGAAGCTGGCCCGGACCGCGGAGCTCAGTGCCTCCGCCAAGGCGGTCATCGGCCAGTGAGCGACTCCTTCGAGCGCGCCTGCGCCGTCACCGACGTACCGGACGAGGGAGTCGTCCCGGTCGAGGTCGGCGGCGTCGAGGTCGCGGTCGTGAAGAGCGATGGACAGTACTTCGCGGTGCGGGACGAGTGCTCGCACGCGCAGATCCAGCTGTCCGAGGGTGACGTCGGCGAGTGCGAGATCGAGTGCTGGCTGCACGGGTCCCGCTTCGACCTGCGCACCGGCGAACCGACCAGCCTGCCCGCGTACGACCCGGTGCCGGTGTACCCGGTGCGTCTCGACGGCGACGACGTACTCGTCGACGTGAAGAACCCCCTGAACCAGTCCTCCCTGTAAAACCGACGGAGATAGAAGAAACCTCATGGCGACACTCGAGATCCGCGACCTGCACGTGTCGGTCGACACCGAGGCCGGCCCCAAGCAGATCCTGCGCGGCGTCGACCTGACCATCAAGGGCGGTCAGACGCACGCGATCATGGGCCCGAACGGTTCCGGCAAGTCGACACTGGCGTACTCGATCGCCGGTCACCCGAAGTACAACATCACCAGTGGAACCGTGACGCTGGACGGCGAGGACGTCCTCGACATGAAGGTCGACGAGCGTGCCCGCGCCGGTCTGTTCCTGGCGATGCAGTACCCGGTCGAGGTGCCGGGGGTGTCGGTGGCGAACTTCCTCCGGACCGCGAAGACCGCGATCGACGGCGAGGCCCCGAAGCTGCGCACCTGGGTCAAGGACGTCAACACCGCGCTGTCCGACCTGGAGATGGACCCCGAGTTCGCCCAGCGCAACGTCAACGAGGGCTTCTCCGGCGGTGAGAAGAAGCGCCACGAGATCGTCCAGCTCGAGCTGCTGAACCCGAAGATCGCGATCCTCGACGAGACCGACTCCGGCCTCGACATCGACGCGCTGCGGATCGTCTCCACCGGCGTCAACCGGTTCTCCGAGCAGGGTGACAAGGGCGTTCTGCTGATCACCCACTACACGCGGATCCTGCGCTACATCAAGCCGGACTTCGTGCACGTGTTCGTCGACGGCCGGATCGCCGAAGAGGGCGGCCCGGAGCTGGCCGAGGAACTGGAAGCCAACGGCTACGAGCGTTTCCTGAAGGCAGGCGCCAAGTGACCGACGCCCGGACGTTCAGCAGTCCCCTGGACCTGCAGTCGGTCCGGGCGGACTTCCCCATCCTCACGCGCGAGCTCGCGAACGGGTTCCCGCTGGTCTACCTGGACTCGGCGAACTCGTCGCAGAAGCCGCGCCAGGTGGTCCAGGCGCTCGAGGACCACTACCTGCAGCACAACGCCAACGTCGCCCGGGCCATGCACCAGCTGGGTGCCGAGGCGACGGCGGCGTACGAGGGCGGCCGCGACAAGGTGGCCGCGTTCCTCGGCGCGCCGAGCAGGGACGAGATCGTCTTCACCAAGAACGCCTCCGAGGCGCTCAACCTGGCCGCGCACACGCTCGGCGCATCGCTGAAGCCGGGCGACGTGGTGGTGATCTCCGAGATGGAGCACCACAGCAACATCGTCCCGTGGCAGCTGGCCTGTGAGCGGACCGGTGCGACGCTGAAGTGGTTCGGCGTCACCGAAGAGGGCCGGCTCGACCTGAGCAACGTCGACGAGCTGATCACCGAGAACACCAAGGTCGTCGCGCTGACCTGGGTCTCGAACGCGCTCGGCACCATCAACCCGATCACCGACATCGCCGCCAAGGCGCACGCGGTCGGCGCGACCGTCGTCGTGGACGCCTCGCAGGCGGTGCCGCAGTTCCCGGTCGATGTCTCGACGCTCGGCGCGGACCTGCTCGTCTTCACCGGTCACAAGGTGGTCGGCCCGACCGGCATCGGCGTCCTCTGGGGCCGCTACGACCTGCTCGCCGAGCTGCCGCCGTTCCTCGGTGGTGGCGAGATGATCGAGGTCGTGCGGATGACCGGCTCGACGTACGCCGCGCCGCCGGCCAGGTTCGAGGCCGGTACGCCGCCGATCGCGCAGGCGGTCGGCCTCGGTGCGGCGGTCGACTACCTGTCCGGGATCGGCATGGACAAGATCGCCGCCCACGAGCGCGCGGTCGTCGAGTTCGCGCTCGAGGGGCTGAAGACCGTTCCCGGGCTGACGATTCTCGGGCCGACCGATGCGACCGACCACGGTGGCGCGATCAGCTTCGAGCTGGACGGCGTCCACCCGCACGACGTCGCGACCGTGCTGGACACCCGCGGGATCGCGGTTCGGGCCGGGCACCACTGTGCGCGGCCGGTGCACGAGCGGTTCGGCGTGCAGTCCTCGACGCGGGCTTCCTTCTACCTCTACACGACCCCGGAGGAGGTCGAGGCGCTGGTCGACGGCCTCGGTTTCGTCCGGTCCTTCTTCAAGGTGGCTTGATGCAGCTGGACTCGCTGTACCAGGAGATCATCCTGGACCACTACCGCAGCCCGCACCACGCAGGCCTGGCGGAGCCGTACGACGTGGAGGTGCACCACGTGAACCCGTCCTGCGGGGACGAGGTCACGCTCCGGGTCGAGCTCGACGGCGACACGGTGACCGGCGTGACGCACGACAGCGTCGGCTGCTCGATCAGCCAGGCCGCGACCTCGGTGATGACCGACCTGGTGATCGGCAAGCCGGTCGCCGAGGGGATGGCGACGTACGAGAAGTTCCTCGAGCTGATGCAGGGCCGCGGGAATGTCGAGCCGGACGAAGAGGTTCTGGAGGACGGCGTCGCCTTCGCCGGCGTCGCGCAGTTCCCGGCCCGGGTGAAGTGCGCGCTGCTGGGCTGGTCGGCCTGGCGGGACGCCACCGCCCAGGCCCTCGCCCAGACCGAAGCGCAGCACAAAGGAGTGAGCAATGGCTGACCAGACCGACGAGAAGATCGAGCTGCCCGAGGTCGACCTGACCGCGGCGGCTCAGCCCGGCACGGAGCCGGCCAAGGTCGAGGACGTGAACGAGGCGCTCAAGGACGTCGTCGACCCTGAGCTCGGGATCAACGTGGTCGACCTGGGCCTGATCTACGGGATCACCGTGGACGACAGCAGCACCGCGATCATCGACATGACGCTGACGTCGGCGGCCTGCCCGCTGACCGACGTGATCGAGGACCAGACCCGGATGGCGCTGGACGGCCTGGTCAACGACTTCCGGATCAACTGGGTCTGGATGCCGCCGTGGGGTCCGGAGAAGATCACCGACGACGGCCGCGACCAGCTTCGCGCCCTCGGCTTCAACGTGTGAGCAGAGTTGTTTCGGTCGCACCGGAGAGGCTGGACAAGTGGCTGGCCGGATTCGGTGAACGCCACGGCGACGTCTCGTTCGACGTAGCACCGCATCAGGTGACGGTGTCTGCGGCGGACGGAGCGATCGCCGTGGTGGAGATACCCTTCCAGCCCCTCGCGGATCTCAGCCGCGAGGGGCTGCTCGCACATGTGACCGGCGAGCACCGGCTGGGTGTCCTCCTGGTACGCCGGGGCGGGTACGGCGCCGGTGTGTTCGTGGGGAGCCGGCTCGTCGACTCGAAGGTCGGCTCGCGGCATGTGCAGGGGACGACGAAGGCGGGTGGGTGGTCGCAGCAGCGGTATGCGCGGCGGCGCGACAACCAGGCCCGGGAGGCGTTCGCGGCCGCGACGGAGGTCGCCGTACGGATCCTGGCCTCGGCGCAGCTCGACGCGTTGGTGTGTGGGGGAGACCGCCGGGCCGTCGACACCGTCCTCGAGGATCCGCGCCTGAAGGACCTGGCCGGCCTGGTCCGGCCGCCGTTCCTCGGCGTACCGGACCCCAAGCAGAAGGTCCTCGAGCAGGCCGGCGTGGACGCCCGCGCGATCCGGATCGAGCTGACCGACCCTCAGGACCTGTTGTCGTAGAGCGCGCGGAAGTCCTGCAGCGTGCCGCGGTAGTACTCAAGGTCGTCGGTCAGCTTGGCCCGTGTCACGAGCTCCGGGTTCTGCGCGCGGGACTGGCGGCCGAACTCGGACCACACGGCCTCGTCCGGCGCCACGTCGGCACCGTCGGGCAGGAACTTGAGCGCCTCACCGACCGCGTCCGCGGCGAACTCCCAGTTCAGCTCGACCGTCTCCCGGTCCTGGTCCGGAGCTCCGGTGTAGGCCATGTCCGCCGCGAGCGCCCGGCGTGCGTACGTCGCCGCCACCACGGCCCACTGCGCCGCGTCGACGAGCTGCGAGACACCCAGCCCGAAGCGGGCGCCGATCGTGCGGGCGGCGTCCTCGGAGGCGTACGGGATCTCGATCTCACCGGCCGACGACGCGAGCGTCCAGGCCTGCTCGCCCTCGGCGAGGTTCTCGCCCGGGACGATCGGGGCGGGCTCGGTGGCCGGGGCGGACTGGTCGGCGGCGGTCGTCAGGCTGACGTACACCTGTGCCTCGGCCAGCGTCCTTGCGGTCAGCATCGGTTATCTCGCTCCTGTCTCTCGGCCCCGCTCGCGGTAGGTGTCGCGGGCCGCCAGCAGCCGCTCCAGCCGGAACCGGTCCGGCTCGGCGTCCCAGAGCGCCCGGCCCTGCGGCGTCCAGAACTCGTCCTCCGGTACGGCGTCCTGCCCGGCCGGCACGAACTTGATCACCTCGTCGACCGCGGCCGCGGCGACGGCCAGCACCTTACCGGCCGCGCGCGGATCGGTGGGGACGTCGGCGGTGGCCCGGTCGGCCACGTCCAGCCACTGACCCGGATCCAGCAGCTCTGACGGCTCCGGACCGCCGAACGTCGGCCATCCCGCCACCCGGGTCTCGCGGGCCGGCAGACCGAACAGGTACTGCCGTTCGACGTCGCAGCCGGGACAGATCCCGGCGTAGCTGATCGCCAGCTCACCTTCCACGTCGGCCAGCCCGTCTTCCCACGGCGTGTCGATCGAACCGCAGTTCGGACAGGGATGTAGCTCCAGGTACAGGTGCGCCTCGTCCCTGGTCCGCGCCACTGCGAACGCCATACCGGCTCCTTCGTCGCGTTGCGCCGTCACGGACCCGCCATGGACGGGCCGCTCGTCGTCGGTGTGATGGTCCGGCTGGCAGCCGCGCCACCGACGGTCGGCTTCTTGCCTTGATTGGTCACCGGGGCCGCCGGGCGTACGGTCCGGCTGTAGTCGAGACCCTTCAGCATCGCGGTGGGAACGCCGTTCTGCTCGAGCGCGGCCGCGACCTTGGTGCTGAAGTTGCCACCGCGCTCTGTGGTGTTGAACAGCTCCCGCAGGTCGACCCGGAGGCGTCCGTCACCGGACGGGTGTGCGCTCTGGGCCATCTGCACCAGCCGCCGGTCCAGGCTGCCGAGGGCGGCGGCGAACCCGCCGTCGCTGACACCGGACAGCACGACGTGGACACCGCGCTCGTCCTGGACCGGCACAGCCTGGTAGAGCCGCTCCTGGCCGCCGTCCTCCTGCACGGCCAGCACCACGGTGGTCCGTTCGGCCATGGCCTTGTCGATCGCGGCCAGCATCGGCTGGTACGGCTGGTACGTCCGCTGTCCCGACGCGTCTTCGCCGTACTCGGTTGCTCGCATGTCCGGCTTCCCGAGCTTCTCCGGCATCGCCTGCAGTTGCAGGCCGTCCAGGGAGACGTCACCGCCGGACTCCATCTGCTGCAGGATGTCGAGGTACTCGTGGTACAGCATCCGCACGTAGAACTCGCCGCGCGCGGCGTCCCGCAGGTGCGTGGTGTTCTTGGTCGTCGGGGTGCCGCGGCCGCTGTCGGTCTGCTGGTTGATCGTGAGGTCGTAGGTGACCGGGAACCGGACGTCGACGAGGTCACCGCCTCGGGTCGCGATGGTCTCGAGCCGGGTGCCGACTGCGTCGGACGACTGCTTCTTGACCTGCTCACCGACCGAGGCAGACATCGAGACGATGCCGTTGTTGAAGCCTCCGGTCACCGTGACCGGAGCGACCTGGTTGCCGGTGGTCGAGCTCTGGACCTTGTGCTGGTAGCGCCGCACGATGCCCGACTGACCCGGTACGCCGTCGGTCAGCAGTTCGATGCCGACCGGCCGGGCGTTGACCTGGACGGCGATGGTCGTCCGGCCGTTGCCGCGCCCCATCAGCGGCTCGAGCTTGAGACCGCCCGGTCCGGTCAGCTGCTCGAACTTGGCTTCCAGCACCATCGGCAGCAGCTGGGTCCCGATCGCCACCTTGTGCTCGGCCAGGCCGGCAACTCCGAGCACGCCGGGCCGGGCCAGGTGCGCTGTCAGCCTGTTGTACAGCTCGTCGGTGACGACCGCGCCCTCGCGGTACGGCAGCATGGAGGCGACCTGTGCGCCCTCGGGCATCACGAACGGGCGGTGCTCCGGGCTGAACTCCCCGGTGGCCTGCTCGGTGCCGGCGTCAGGCGCCTCGCGGACGACTCCGCGCGGGACGAAGGACGTCAGCACGGCGCGCAGCTCGCGCGGCTGCGCGGTCGTGGTCAGCTCGGCCGGAGTCGTCCGGGTGAGCCGCCACCGCGTGCTCGACATCGCCGCCGCGCCGGCGCGGTGCACGCGCTCGACCTCGGTGGTGAAGACGACCCGCCGGGTCACCGGTGTCAGGTCGAGGTCGCCGGTGCGGTGCAGGGTGGTGTTCTGCTTGCCGCTGGCGGCCGAAACCTGCCGGATCCGGTCGGCGCTGAGTCCGCCCGACATCGACGTTCCGTCGCCGTCCTCGCCCTTCAGCTCCACGCCGCCGGAGTGGGTGATGCTGCGGCCGGTCGACTGGTCCTGGCTCTCGAAGCCGTACTTCTGGTCGAAGTCGACCGCCTCGACCTTCGGCAGACCGGGCGTGCCGTCGACCAGGATGTCGCCCTCGAAGTGCGCCTTGACGGTGACGAGCAGCAGGTCGGGATGGTCCTGTCCTTCGACCGGGATCTCGATCGGGGGAGCGGTGTAGCCGCGGGGGCCGAGCATGTTCACCAGGTGGCCCTTGAAGGCGTCCTTGGCGAGGGTCGCCTCAAGCGCGGGCGCGAGCAGTTGGTCGGTGGCCAGCCGCCCGGGCGCCACCTCCTCGACCTGCTCACGGATCTGGGGGAGCAGGTCGACGTCCAGCCGCTCCGGTCCCTCTTGCTTGAGCTCGTAGGGCTGGCTCGAGCCGAGCGTGGCGCGGTAGGAGTTGGGCAGGCCGACGGCACGCTCCTCCGCGGCCACCTGTTCGGTCCGCGCCAGAGTGTCCTCCAGGCGCTCCGCAGGTGTCGGCGCGGTGGATTCCGGGGCCTTGCCGTGCCCCATCACCTTCCGGGTCAGCCGCTCGTCGGTGTGCTCCGCGGCCAGGCCCGTCGTCACACCGGCCTTCTCCTGCTTGTAGCGGCGAACGAAGGCGCCCGCGGTCCGCGGGCTCATCTCGACCTTGTTGGTGAGGTACCGCTCGGCCACGTCCGCTGCGATCGGCAGCGGCAGGTCGAACTGCTCACGCCCGTACAGCTCCAGGGCGGTGTACTCCGGTATCACCTTCTGGACCAGCGCGTCCTGCAGCGGCACGGTCTGCACGACCTTGCCGTCCTGCATCACGTCGGCCACCAACCGGTGCCGCTCGAGCAGCTCGTAGTGCATGCCGGTGTTGATCAACAGCCGCTCGTCGCCCGACGTCTGACTCGTGCCGGTGGACTGCGACCGGCCGGCGACTCTGCCGACGTTCACCTTGCCGGTCGTCGTGGACGGGTCGCCTGGTGTGGCGGCCGGTCCGCCGCCGCCTTCGAGCCCGACCCCGCCCGAGGTCGAGCTGCCGGAGGTGAAGCCGGTGTCGACCATGGTGAGGTTGATGTCACCGGTGACCTGGTAGTTCATCGCCGCGAACGTCTGGCTGACCGGTTCGCTGCGGATCACGATCTTGTAGCTCTGCGGCAGCACCGTCCGGTCTTCCAGCGCCTGCGCCGGGTTCGCGGGCGCCGGCGTGATCACCAGCGGCAGCTCGTACCGGCCGTCGGTGATCCACTCCTTGTTGGAGAGCATGGCCTCCGGGGACAGCGCGGCGTGCAGCTGTGCGAAGCCGACGGTGTCCGCGCGGATCGCGTCGACCGCTGAGTACAGCCGGTCGGCCGGGTTACCGGCGTCCATCGCGACCGGGATCGACCGGCTGACGGCCTCTGGGTGCGGCGGCTGCGGGTCGGCCGCGAACTCGGGCTCCTCGGCCTGCGCCAGCGAGCTGTCGTACGCCACGGACATCGTGCCGACGACGTCGGCCAACGGCTCGGAGTCGCCGTCCGGGGTGACCTCGGTGAAGGTGATCCGGATCTTCTGGTCGAGGTTGTCGACCGGTGCGGTGCTCTCGTGCAGCGTGACCCGGTTGATCCGGCTGCCCACCGTCTGGCTGAAGGATCGCGCCAGGGCGTTGCGGCTCAGCTTCACGCCCAGCCGGCCGAGGAAGCCGGGCTGTCCCTCCGCCGGTCCGTCGCCGGCCCCGATGCCGCCGGAGACCGGAACGGATCGCGAGCGGCCGAGCATCGCCTGGATCGCCCGAGAGCTGATGCCGAGCCGGGTGACGGTCCGGGACGGGTTGCTGCCCGCGGGCTTGACGTCGCCGAAGTCCTGCGTGACCTTCAGCCGGAACAAGCGGTCCCGCGGCGTGCGGCCGGAATGGTCGACGAGGTGAATCATCAGGCCGGACTGGCAGGCCGTGTTCATCGCGCTCACCATCCGGTAGTCGGTGAACGCCTCCACCACGCGGTCGTAGTTCCGCTGCTGAGCGGTCCGCTGCCGGTTGGACGGCTCCTTGTCCTCGAGGGGCTGGAAGTCGTTGTCGAGCGGAGGCACCAGGCCCAGTTCGCTCAGTTTGGTGAGCGCCTGCTGCCGGGCCTCGTCGACGCCGGTGAGCCCGTCGGGCAGGGCCTTGCCCGTGCCGCGCATCTGGTTCTCGCCGGTCCCGTGCCACGGCGGCACGGTCTGCGGACCGGCGGGCGGTTCGGGGTCGCCGACCAGGAGCGCGCGCCCGTGCTGGTCGAGCCGGATCTCGCTGTCGTCGTCCCGCAGTACGGCGTCCTTGCCGGCCGCGGCGCCCGTCCGCAGCAGCCGGTTCGCCGTCAGCCGCAGCTTCGCCTGGCAGGTGTCGGAGACGACCACCGGCTCGGTGTCCGGATCGCCGATCTTGCGCAGCGTCGCGGTGACCTTGAGGTCGACCAGGACGCCTTGGGTCGGCGACATGTCGCGGTCGACCACCGGCGTGATCGCCGTCGTACTGAGGTTCAGCCCGCCCTGGCGGGAGACGTTGCGGCCGGCCGAGACGTTCGCCGACAAGTCCACGGTGCTCGAGCCGACGTCGGACAGCGCCGTCGGGCTGGGCAGGTAGGCCGGAACGGGCTGGGCCGGATCGAGCGGTGTGCCCGGGTAGGCGACCGACGCCGAGCCGGACAGCGAGGTCCCCGAGGCGCGGCTCGCGCTGGTGGCGGCGAAGTCGACCTCGACCTTCTCCTGGCCCATCTCCCCGCTGCACGCGCCGACCAGCTCGGCGGTGGCCCAGACCGGCTCGACCTCGACCGTGAGCCGGTACGCCGACTCGCCGCCGACCTGGATGGTCCGGCTCAGCCCGCCGGGCTTGGCGAACTCGCCCAGCAGCCGGTACGGGTCCTCGGTGACCCGCCCGAGGATCTGCTCGTACCCGATCCGGTCGATCGCGCCGAGCTTCTGCGTGGCCTCGATGACGAGGCGGTCGTTGAGGTCGTGCAGGCCGGTGATCCGGTTGACCGTGTGCCGCGGGAACCCGGCGTCGAGGTCGGCCGCGAAACCGAGTTGCTCCAGCGTCACGGTGTCGGCCTGCGCCTTGACCGTGTAGGGGCTCGGGACCCAGGTCAGCTGCTCGCCGGCGCTGACGGTCGTGACCGCCGACCACGGCTCGGTCGGCGAGTTCCGGACCTGGATCTCGTACTCACCGGTCCAGCTGTAGGGGACTGACTCACCCTTGTGTACGTCGACCCAGCCGAGCTGAGCGTGGGTGCTCGCGCCGGCGGTCTCGGCGAGCGTCTTGCCGGTGTTGCCGTCGACGCGCGGCGCGAACACCTGCGAGGCCGCCTGGACGGCGGATCCCGGCGGTGCGGCGGCCAGGAGCGGCTGCAGGTTGAGGCCGACGGAGACGTTGCGGGCGTGGGTGTCGGTGATGGAGTTGTTGTGGCCGCCCTCGCCGAGGGTGGCGGACATCTGCTCCGCCATGTCGTAGTCGAGGTCGGTCCGCTCCCGCAGGTTCTCGGCCTTCACCCGGACCCGGACCTGCCGGACCTTGCCGACGGCGTCGTCGGGTGAGCCGGCGACGCTGAAGACCATGCCGTCCGAGAAGAGCTTGCGGTACTGGGCGCCCGGGACCGGGAGTGGACCGGTGTCGGCAACCTGCACGCCGCTCTGGTTCGCCAGCAGTGCCGCGTTGATCGCCTCGACCGGCAGGTTCAGGTGCTGGTCGGTCGGCACGCCTGTCTCGAGATGGTCGACCGGCAGCGCCGCGCGCAGGCTCGCCTGGTACTCGTCCGTCTTGGCGGCAGCCTCGCGCGCCAGCTCGGCGATCTGCTCCGGCTCGTGGTCCGGGTCGTCGATCCGGGCGAGCATGGCCTGGTAGCCGGCCAACGCCGCGCCTGCGTCGTTCGCCGCCTGCTGGTAGGCGTGCGCCAGCTCGGTGTGGCGGCGTGCCTTGGCGAAGGCGGCGGTCGCCTCGGCCCGCAGCTTCCGGGCTCGCTCCGGCGCACCGCGGTCCTTGAGCAGATCCTCGGCCTCGGCCAGGTCGACTTTGCTGGTCGCCTGATCGGCGGTCGTTGCCGCACTGTCGACCTTGGTGTCGGCCTGGTGCTGCAGGTCTGCGGCGGCAGCTTCGAGCTCGGCGATCTGGTCGACGACCTGCTGTCGCAGATGCTCTGGCGTGTTCGCTTCGGGGTTGGCTGCTGCGACAGCTCGTTCGGCGGCGATGCCATCGACGGCCGCGCTGGGGGAGTAGGTCGAGTCCTGCGCCCAAGGAAGGGTCGGCATGGTGCCGCTGCGCCACCAGATCGCGCCGGCCTGGAGGCGGATGTCGCGTTCCAGGTCCGCGACACTGCGCGGTCCGCTCGGCTGACCGTTCGCAAGGGTTTCGGCCTGGGCCTGTTCCCTGTCCCGGGACAGCTGCTGGTAGGCGGTGTAGTCCTCGTTGAGCCGCTGCTCGCGCCGCTCCGAGCCGAGCATCGAGCGCACCTGGCCGAGGATCCCGCGCGGCCGTTCAGCCTGCTCGGCCTGCATCTGCTGCGTCATCCGGCTGAGCTGGCGGACCCAGATCTGCCGGTACTGGTGCTCTGGCACCCACGGCGCGATCCGTAGCACGTGCGGGTCGTTCGCCGTACCAGACCGGAGTGTGCCCTGGGCTGCCAGGCCGCGGTTCGTCGGGAGGATCTCGACGCGGACGTGCTGCGGTGCGTCGCGGGTGGTGAGCGTCATCGTCGCCAACCGGGACTGCCGGCTCACGGCTGGCCGGCTGGTGACGGACGAACCCAGGTCGGCCTCACCCAGCTGTGTCAACGCAGCCAGTGCGGCCAGCTCGCTCTGCTGGGGATCTGCGGTGGCCGTGCGGCCCGTGGGGTCCAGAGCAGTCCCGCGGACGACCTGAGTGTCGGTGCGCCGGTGGCTGACGCCGACCGGGTTCCGGTGGCGGCCGCTGCGTCGCTGCGCAGGGGCCGGCGTACCGAGCTGGCTGGCGTTGCGGCTGATCTGCTGCGCTGCCGAGACGATCGCCGTGGCGACCGGGACTCTGGTCTCGCCAGGCATCGCGGCGAGCCGTGCGGCCGCCTCGCTGGACTCCTGCGCGTGCAGCCGCAGCGCGAGGCGAAGCATCGCCTCACCCTCGGTACGACGCGACTGGTCCAGCCCGGGCGTGTGCAGCAACCGGTCGAGCGCGTCCGTCGCGCCGGCTTCGGTCGACTCGCCACGGGCCCGGGCGATCTCCGTGCCCAAGGTTGCGACGGCCTCGGCGAGCATGCGCTCGTCACTGATCCGGTCTGCTGCGCGGGCGCTGAGTTTCTCCTCCAGCGCCCGGGCGACGTCCGCCGGCAGCACGTCCCGCCGGCTCGTCAGCCAGATCCGCCCGTCACGCAGCGGCACGGCTGACGGCACGACGATGCCCAACGCGGTTCCGAGGGTTGCGCGAGCGCGACCCGCCGGATCCGGGGCGGTGACACCAGGCGTCGTCAAGACGACCCACCCCTCCCGATCGCGACTCGGTGACCACCAGTTGTCACCGAGCCTCTGGTTTCCGGACGTTAGCAAACTTTCGGTTACTGGCCAGCCACTCAACTCATCCGAACTGTTAACGATTTACGCCTGTCGCCTCCTTACGATCGTCACATGACCGACCGGTTGGGAGCCTCTGAGTGGAGTGTCCCGGAGGCACGGAGCGTTGTGGCCCAGCTGCGATCCGTGGCCGAGCCTGGCCTGGAGTACGACGCTGTCGAGTTGTTCCTCGCTCTGTGTGACTACCTCGACCAGCTCCACGGTTCCCCCGGATTCGACCGGGTCCTGCCCGAGGCCGAGCGTTCCGGGCTGGCCGACGTCGTACGGCGGGTCCGGGGGCGGAGCGCCGTACCGGACGAGGACGGTGAGCGGCTGGTGCAGCCGGTCAACTCGGCCGTCACGCTGGCCGAGGGGCGCGTGCTCGCGGCGCACCTGGAGGCGGCCGACGGGTGGCAGCGCGAGCTCGGACTGGCGCTGCAGGGCCTGTTTAGCTATCTAGACCAGTTGTACGGCGAGCCGGGGTCGTTCACCGAGCTGCTCACGTCCGCGGAGCGGGACCGGGTCGCGAGCCGGTAACGGCACCGGACTCGTGGCGTGGATGGCACCTCGCTGCCATTACGGTAGGGCGCGTGAGTCTCTCCTCCTCCACGCGTACTTCCTCCCAAGGCACCCGCGGAGCGGGCAGATCGGCGGGCAGTGGTACAAACCGCCTGCCGAGCAGCCGGGAACGCCGCCCCGCCTTGGCCGCCCTCGCCGTCATCCTGATCCTGCTCGGCGCCGCCGGCTCCGCGCTGATCGCGGTGAACAGCGGCAACCGGTCCGACTTCGTCGCGATCTCGGCCGACAAACTCCAGCCCGGTCACAAGCTGGACCGCAAGGACCTGGCCCGCGGTGACCTGGCCGGCGCGACCGGCGCGCTGATCCCGTGGTCGGAAGCCGAGGACTACATCGGCCAGTACACGACGACCTGGCTCTACAAGGACCAGTTCGTCACCAAGGCCAACTTCACCAAGACCAAGCCGATCCCCTCCGGTGGCGCCCTGGTCGGCGTCACCTTGGAGGGCGGCCGGGCGCCGTCCGAAGGAATCGGGGTCGGCGACATCGTGTCGGTGATCCGGGTGCCGACCGCGAACCAGGACAGCCAGCAGGCCGCGCCACTGGTCGCCGCGGCCGAGGTGACCGCCAGTTCGGGCGGTATCGCGGACTCGAAGAACAACGCGAACACGCTGAACGTGACCATCCTGGTCCCGACCGAGAAGGCGACCGCCGTCGCGGCTGCTGCGGCGGCCAAGACCTTGGTGCTGACCGTGCTCAATCCGGGCACGCCGGCCGAGGTCTCCCGCACCGACGGAGACGGTTGATGGCACTGGTGGCACTGGCGAGCGCAAAGGGCTCGCCCGGGGTGACGACTGCCAGCCTCGTCTTCGGCGCGCTCTGGCCGCGGCAGGTGCTGCTGGCCGAGTGCGACCCGGCCGGCAGCGACGTGGCGATCCGGATGACCGCACCGGGCGGCACCCCGCTCAACTCCGACCGTGGTCTGGTCAGCCTGGCCGCAGCCAGTCGCAAGGGGCTCAGCGACGAGGTGATCCTCGCGCACAGCCAGCAGCTCGATGGTGGTCTCGATGTCATGCTCGGCGTGCGTTCACCCGAGCAGGTCGGCGGCATGGGCGGTCTGTGGCATCCGCTCGGCATCTCGTTCAACCAGATGCAGAACGGCGACGTACTGGCCGACTGTGGTCGCATCGGAGCGTCGTCCCCGCAGCTGCCCGTCGTGCAGTCCGCCCGCCTGGTCGTCCTCGTCTGTACGGCGACCGGCTCGTCGGTCGCGCATCTCCGCGAGCGCTTGTCGTCTTTGGTGCACCACGTCGACGCACAGCTCGGTGTGGTCGTGGTGGCCGACCCGAAGCGGCGGGACGGCGTCAAGCAGGTGTGGACCGTGCTGGACGCGATGTCCGTGCCGGTGCGGCACCGGTGGCACCTGGCCTACGACCCGGCCGGCGCGGCGTTCTTCGACGGGCGCGGTCACGGCCGGCTGGACAAGACCCAGCTGATCCGGTCCGCGACCGACATCACCGCGGAGATGGCCGCCATCGTCGCGGCGCCGCCGCCGGAGAACTTCGACATGGCGCACGCCGCTTTTCCACCGCAGGGTGATTGGCAGTGAGCGAGCGAAGCGAGGTCACCATCAAGCGCAGTGCGTCTCGTGTCTCATCGGCGCCCGGAGCGAAGCGAGGACGTCGATGAGCGCCGACCAGGAGCTGGTTCGGAAGCTGCGGGTGCAGGTCGCCGAGCGGCTGAACGAACAACGCCGGCGCGACCAGGTGAACGGCGTACCGCCGATGAGCGCCGAGGACGAGCGTGAGTACGCGCGCTCGCTGATCGTCCAGGTGCTCGAGGACCACGCGCGCTACGAGCTGGCCGAGGGCCGGACGCCGCCCACGCCCGACGACGACGCGCAGATCGCCGGCGCCATCCACTCGGCGCTGTTCGGGGTCGGCCGGCTGCAGCCGCTGATCGACGACCCCGACGTCGAGAACATCGACATCAACGGCTGCGACCAGGTGTTCGTCCAGTACGGCGACGGCCGCGAGGAGAACCCTGGTCCGGTCGCCGAGTCCGACGACGAGCTGGTCGAGCTGATCCAGGTGCTCGCCGCCCACGCGGGCCTCACCAGCCGGCCGTTCGACTCGGCCAACCCGCAGCTCGACCTGCGGCTGCCGGACGGCTCCCGGTTGTCCGCCGTCATGGGCGTCACGGCGCGACCGGCGGTCTCGATCCGGCGCGCCCGCCTGGGCCGGGTGTTCCTCAAGGACCTGGTTGCCAACGGCACCATGTCCGAGGACGTCGGCTCGTTCCTGCGGGCGGCGGTCGCGGCCCGCAAGAACATCATGATCGCGGGCGCGACGAACTCGGGGAAGACGACGCTGCTGCGTGCCCTGGCCAACGAGATCCAGCCGCACGAGCGGCTCATCACGGTGGAGCGCTCGCTCGAGCTCGGCCTGGGCGAGTTCAAGGACCTGCACCCGAACGTGGTCGCGTTCGAGGAGCGGCTGCCGAACTCCGAGGGCGTCGGCCAGGTCAGCATGGCCGACCTGGTCCGCCGGTCGCTGCGGATGAACCCGTCCCGGGTGATCGTCGGCGAGGTGCTCGGCGACGAGATCGTCACCATGCTGAACGCGATGAGCCAGGGCAACGACGGCTCGCTGTCGACGATCCACTCGAACAGCTCGATGGAGGTGTTCAACCGGATCAGCACCTACGCGATCCAGGCGATGGAGCGGCTGCCGATGGACGCCACCCAGATGCTGATCTCCGGCGCCCTCGACTTCGTGGTGTTCGTCCGCAAGCACAACGACTACCAGCGCGGCGGCGGCCTGAGCCGGTACATCGAGAGCATCCGCGAGGTCACCGGCTGGGACGGCCGGGTGCTGTCCGGCGAGGTGTTCGCGCCGGGTCCGGACGGGCGGGCGGCCGCGCACGCTCCGATCGCCTGCATGGACGAGCTCGAGTACTTCGGATACCAGCCGCTCGTGCACGGAACGTGGGCCTGAGGTGAGGCGGCGATGAACGACCGGACCCTGCTCGCACTGCTCTGCGGAGCGGTGGTCGGCGGCGCGCTCCTGCTGCTGGTCGTCGCCATCCGCGGCACCGTGCCCAAGGACGAGACACCGTCGCTGTTCCGCCGTGGCACCGGCGTCGAAGGGCGGAAGAACCTCGTCCGCCTCGGCACCGGGATCGGCGTTGGCCTGCTCGTCCTGGTGGTGACCCGCTGGCTCGTCCTCGCCGTCGCGCTCGGCCTGCTGGCCGCGATGGCCGACCGGTTCTTCGGCGGCACCGGCGAGGAACGCCGGGCGATCGAGCGGCTGGAGGCGCTGGCCACCTGGACCGAGGCGCTGCGCGACACCATCGCCGGCGCGGTCGGCCTCGAGCAGGCCATCCCCGCGACCGCGGTGAACGCCGCCCCGGCGATCAAGCCCGGCCTGAACCTGCTCGTCGACCGGCTGCGCATCCGCGAACCGTTGCCCTCGGCACTGATGCGGTTCGCCGACGACCTGAACGACCCGTCCGCCGACCTGATCGTCGCCGCCCTGGTGCTGAACGCCCGGCTGCGCGGTCCCGGTCTGCGTGAGGTGCTGACCGCGCTGGCCGACTCGGCCCGCGAGGAGCTCGACGTACGGCGGAAGGTCGCGGCCGAACGGCGGTCGACCCGGCGCTCGGTCCAGGTGGTCGTCGCGATCACGCTGCTGGTCGCGGCCGCGCTGGTGCTGTTCAACCCGACGTACGTCGCGCCGTACACCAGCTTCATCGGGCAGTTCGTGCTGTTCATCGTGATCGCGCTGTACGCGCTCGGGCTGGTCTGGCTGCGCAAGCTGGCCAAGATCGAGGTCCCGGAGCGGTTCCTGATCGGCAGTGCCGACAAGCGGGCCAAGCGGGCCGGCGACGACCGGATGGAGGTGGTGGGCTGATGACGTGGGCCTTCGTCACCGGTGGCCTGGTCGGCCTTGGCGCGTACCTGCTGGTGCGGATGTTCATCAAGCCGTCCGCGAACGTGCTGTCCACCATCGCCCGGATCGACGCCGGGCGGACCGGGTACGGCGGCGCCGCCACCCAGAGCGCGGCCGGCGAGAAGGTGCTCGGCGGTCTCGACCGGGCCCGCGAGTCGCTCGGCCGGCGGCTCGAGTTCGAGGCGAACGCCCGCGGCTGGGCGTTCGGCCGGCTGCGCCGCGACCTCGCGGTGATGAACCAGCCGTTCGCCGCGATGCTCGCGACCAAGGTGTTCTTCGCGCTCGGCGCGATGATCTTCATCCCGGTCGTGCTGTTCCTGTTCGCGATGCTCGGCCTCAGCGCCCCCGGCGCGACGCCGGCGATCGTCACGCTGGGCGCGATGGCGTTCGCGTTCTTCCTGCCCGACCTGGCGTTGCGGCAGGAGGCGGAGGCGCGGCGGCGCGACTTCCGGCACGTGGTCGGCAGCTTCCTGGACCTGGTCGCGATGAACCTGGCCGGCGGCCGCGGCCTGCCCGAGGCGCTGATGACCGCGTCCACGATCGGCGACCACTGGGCGATGGCCAGGATCCGGCAGGCGCTGGCGAACGCGCGGCTGATCGGCATCACGCCGTGGGACGCGATGGCCCGGCTGGGCGAGGACCTCGGCGTCGAGGAGCTCCGCGACCTCGCGTCGGCGCTGGCGCTGGCCGGTGACGAGGGCGCGAAGATCCGGGCCTCGCTGCTGGCCCGGGCGGCGTCGCTGCGCCGCAAGGAGCTCGCGGACGTGGAGGGCAAGGCGGGGGAGCGGTCGCAGTCGATGCTGGTCGCCCAGCTCGTCATGTGTGCCGCGTTCATGCTGTTCCTCGGTTTTCCGGCCGGGATCGCGATCCTCGGGAACTGAAACGGGTAAGGGCAACCTGGACGGATCCGTCGAGCGGAATGGTCCGTCGTACAGGGCATACTGAGGCCCGCACTGGGCCTCATGATCGGGAAGGCATACGGATGAACTCGGAACTGCAGTTCTGGCGCGCGATGGCCGGCTACGCGGTGGCGCGGGCCCACACCCAACGGGCCCGGGCTCGGCAGGGACGGACCCAGCTCGGCGCCTCGGCGCTGGAGTGGGCCATCATCTCGGCCATCCTGGTGGCCGCCGCGCTGGCGATCGGCCTGGTGGTCCGCCGCGTCATCGACAAGCGCACCGGCGAGATCGAGAACGGCTGATCCTGGTGCACCGGCGACGGTCCGAGGGAGGTGCGACCTCCCTCGAGCTGGCGATCCTGGCGCCGATGATCCTGGCGCTGATCTTCATGTCGATCCAGACGGCGCTGTGGCTGTACGGGCGGTCGGTCGCGCTGAACGCGGCGCAGGAAGGGGTCTCGCGCCTGCGCCTGGTCCAGCCGCCGGTGTACAACGAGGGCGTCGGCGAGCAGATCCGGGGCGACATCAAGGCGTACGCGCAGCAGCTCGGCGGGACCACGCTGCAGAACGCCGAGGTCGAGCCGCCGTCGTACAACAACCCCGAGGGGATGGTGTCGTTCACCGTGACCGGTGACACCGTCTCGCTGGTGCCGGGCCTGAAGCTGCACGTCGAGCGCACCGCGACCGGGCCGATCGAGCAGTTCGAGGCCGACGACAAGTGAGTGAGGACATGGAGCGGAAGCTGGGGGCCCGCCGACCGCCTCGGCACGCCCGCCCGACGGTGCGGTACATCCGCTCGGGCGGACGGCACCGGAAGCCGACGGAGCAGGGCACGATGGCTCTCGAGCTGGCCGTGCTGGCGCCGATCCTGCTGATCCTGTTCATGTTCCTGCTCGCCTGCGGCCGGTACTTCCAGACCTCCTCCCTGCTGGAGAGCGCGGCCCGCGACGGCGCCCGCTCGGCCAGCCAGGCGCGCTCACTGAGCGAGGCCCAGGGGTACGTCGACGACGCGGTGAACCGGACGATGGGCCAGGCGTTCAAGTCCTGCAAGGAGACCGCCAGCGGCACCATCACCACCCAGTTCGCCGCCGGCACGCCGTTGTCGGTCGAGGTCACCTGCACGATCGACTACCGCGACCTCGGCCTGCTCGGGATCGGCGGCGACACCACGATCACGAAGCGGTTCAGCTCCTCGGTCGACCCGTACCGCGGGGTGCGCGATGGCTCGTGAGCGCCGGTCCCGGGTGGCGGACTTCTTCCGGATCGATGCCCCGAGCAACCATCGGCGGACGATCGGCCGCGGTGCGCTGAGCCCGGCGGTGGCGATCCTGGCGGTGATGATCTTCACGCTGGCCGGCCTGGTGATCGACGGCGGCCGCCAGCTCGGCGCCCGGTCCCGGGCGGTCGGCTACGCGCAGGAGGCGGCCCGGGTCGGCGCCGCGAGCATCCAGCTGAACTCCGCCGAGGCGAAGATCGACACCGCCAAGGCGGCCACCGCGATCGCCGGGTTCTGCGCGCAGGTGTCGTCCAACGACCCGGCCGTGACCTCCTGCGGCCCGACCAGGCTGACCGACGAGCAGGTCGAGATCCGGGTTGCCCTGGACAACAAGACGACGTTCCTCGGCCTGATCGGCAAGACCAGCCTCAAGGCCAGCGGGATCGGCACCGCGCACGCCGAGCAGGGCATCAAGAAGGCCGACGAGAGCCCGACGATCCCGCCGATCGCCGTGCAGACCACGCGGGACGACCCGGGCGCGCCGATCACCACCGCGGTGCCGCCGACGCTCGACCTGCCGTGCCCGTCCTGGACGATCGGCTCGCCGACACCGACGTGGACCCTGGAGCCGCTGCCGTTCCCGAGGACCTGTACGCCGAGCATCACGCCGACTCCCGACCCGGAGAGCCCGCCGCCGTCGTCGACGCCGCCCACCAGCCCGCCGACCAGCTAGAGCCGAAGGAATGCCACCCGTGCGAAGCCTCGCCCTTCCCGCAGCCGTCCTGGCCGGCCTCCTCCTGCTGTCCGGCTGCGGCGGCGGCAACGAGAACGACGGCGGCCGCCCAGTCCCGGTCGACGGCCCCGGCGGCTCCGGTACGACGTCCGGGACGCCGTCCGGGACGCAGTCCACCCCGACAAGCGAGCCCAGCAGCCGGCCCTCGCAGTCGGCCGCCACAGCAGAGGCGAAGGCCCAGGTCATCATCAAGGCCGGGAACTACGCGTCCAATCCAGCCGTCCAAGGCCTCGTGTCCAGCTACCCGCTCTACTTCCAGGCGCTTGTCAGCAAGGACGACACGATCCTGAAGAAGCGGTTCCCCTCGTTCTTCTACGCGGATGTGTCGGAGGGGATCGTCGATGCCAAGCGCAACGGCTGGATCATGCGCCCGCCGGGGAGCGTCGTCGTGGTCGGCGCGCGCGGCCAGTCCGACGGCACTGTCCGGGTGCAGACCTGCCGCTCGCAGACCACGCAGTACTGGGACCCGAAAGCGCGGGCCTGGACCGTGGTAGCCCCGAAGGGCTCGCCTGAGGTGATCGAGATGATCAAGACCGGCATCGGCTGGCTGCCGTACCGGCTGGCGCCGTCGAAGGGTGTGAACTGTGCGCGAGTGAAGTATCCGGCCTAGGCCAGAAGGATCGAATTGAGATTCCGAATAGGTGACGGGGAATCGAGCACCGGGCATGATGCACCTGGTCGAAGATAATCTGCGGGTAGCCGAATCTGGGGAGTGAGGATGCAGAACCGAGTGGGCCGTGGACTTGTCGTCCTGAGCGCCGTACTCGCACTGGTCATGGCCGCACCGGCCACCACTGCCACCGCCGACACCATCCACAGCGGCACCACGGTCTGCAGCATGTACGTCAACTCGATCGGCTTCGGTGCCTACTGCAGCAACGGCGAGCCCTACCTGGGGAACGGGACCCCGCCGCCCACGTGGCAAGAGCGGCTGGGCGGCCGGCCGTTCATCCCGTGTCGCGACTTCCCCATTCCCGACGGCATCCAGCTTCCGCGGGCGCCGGAGGGAAAGAAGTGGGTGCTCCGGATCACGATCACCGACTACAAGCTCGACACGTACGACGGTGGTCCGACTGCCCACCTGGAGCGCGCCTACATTCCAGTGAGCCCGGAGGAGGAGGCGCAGTGCCCGTTCCCGGACTACATGGCGTACTTCTGGCGCGAGTTCAGGAGCAGCTACCCGGAGCCGGCGCTGGTGATCATGCCGACGTTCACGCCGCGGGTGAACGTGCCTGCCTTCTTCTCCCTGACCCGGGAGAGTTCGCGGGCGGAGGCAGCAGTGGGTGCGTTGAGTGGCTACATCAACCCGACTCACAACCTGACGATGCGGGGCCTGGTCGTCGCGATGAAAGTCGATCCCGGCGACGGGACGCCGCCGTTCGACTGCCTGATGGGTGCCACACCGCTCGACGATCCCGACGGGTATGACGAGAACCAGGACCCTTTCCACCAGATGAACACGTGCAAGCACACGTACAAGCGATCCAGCGCGAACCAGCCGGACGGCATGTACACGGTGAAGCTCACCATCACGTGGGAAGTGTCGTACTGGATCGGCAAGGACGCCGGCGGTTGGCACTCGATCGGTAAGGCCAACGTCAATGCGGTGCAGCGGTTGCCGGTGCAGGAAGTGCAGGCCATTGGTGGCTGAGGGTGGGGCAATGCGTGGGGGTATGGAGGAACGATGGTAAGGACGAATGAGCCGGTGCAGTCGGCACGCCTGCCGCAGCGACGGTCGGGGAGCCCGGGCGCGGACCGGCTGAAGGGTTTCGTCGCGCTGCTCGCGATCCTGGCGATCGTCGGCGGCGTCCCGTACGTCCTGCTGCGGTTCTTCGGCACGCCGTGGCCGGAGCAGGTCCCGAGCCGCGACGTGCTGTTCAGCGAGCTCAGCATCGACACCGTGCTCGGCATCCTCGCGTTCTTCATCTGGATCGCCTGGCTGCACTTCGTCGTCTGCCTGGTCGCGGAGGCGGTCGCGGAGATCCGCGGCCACGGCCTCTCGCCACGGATCCCACTCGGCGGCGGCTCGCAGGGCCTGGCTCGCCGGCTGATCTCCACCGTCGTCCTGATCGGCGCTGCCGCAAGTGTGAGCGTCCCGCTCGCGAGCGCCGCGACCACCCACAGCACCGGTGCCCCGACGGTCGCGACGGCGACGCAGGGCGGGGACCAGGAGTCGAAGAACACGTTCCGCCAGACCGAGTCGCGCAGCACGGTGCTCAGCGGCAACCAGGCCGGCACCACGCACACCGGCGTACGGACGAACAGCGACGACAAGGGCCAGGTGGTCAAGTACACCGAGGTCCGTCCGCCGCAGGGCCGCAACTACGACTGCCTGTGGGACATCGCCGAGCGGTACCTGGGTGAAGGCCGCCGTTACAAGGAGATCTACGAGCTCAACAAGAACAAGCTCCAGCCCGACGGCCGCCGGCTGACCAACCCGGACCTGATCCTGCCGGGCTGGCAGGTGCGGCTGCCCGCCGATGCCAAGGGCCCGGGGGTGCACACCGTCCGGGTGAAGATCGACGGCACCACCACGACCGTCAGCCAGGGAACCAAGACGACGCCGTCGACCGGAACCAAGACCTCCACCGGCACGAAGACGTCGACGGGGACCAAGACCACGACGGGTACGGCGTCGAAGACCGAGCCGGGGCCGGGGAACCGGTTCTTCGAGGGCCAGGCCACCGAGAAGGGCTCGTCGGTCATGATCGGCAGCGCGGGCCGGGACCCGGGCGCGAAGAACGTGAAGCCGGGCGAGCCGGGGATCTCGGTCGCCCCGCACGGTCCGGGCACCCAGTCCGAGCAGGGCGAACCGGCGGCCGGTGGCACGAAGGTGCCCGAGCCGGCTCCGGTCGCGGTGGAGGACGGCGGGATCAACGCCACCGAGGCCGGGATCTACGGCTTCGGCGCCACGCTGCTCGCGGCCGGCCTCGCGCTTGCGCTGCGCCGCCGCCGCGGCTGGGCACAGGGCCCCGGTCCGAAGGCGGCCGGGCACCGGCAGACGGAGATCGGGCTGCGGCTCGCCTCCGACATCCCGACCGCCACCTTCGTCGACAACGCGCTGCGCCAGCTCGGCGCGGACATGACCCAGGCGAGCCGGCCGATGCCGAAGGTCGTCGCCGCGCTGGTGACCGACCGCGCGCTGACGCTCGTGCTCGACCCGTACGAGGCGCAGACGCCGCCGCCCGCGCCGTGGCAGGTCATTGCCGACGGCACCCGCTGGACGCTGCGCCGGGCCTACGCACCGACCACGGACGTGACGGCGCCGGCGCCGTACCCGACGCTGGTGACGATCGGGCGGAACGCGGACGGCGCGACCGTGCTGGTCGACCTCGACACCGCGAACGGCATCGTCAGCTTCGGCGGGGTCAACAACCCGTCCCGGGACGTGGTCGGCTCGCTCGCGGTCGAGCTGGCGACCAACCTGTGGTCCGAGGGCGCGCACGTCAGCATGGTCGGGTTCGGTGACGACCTGTCCGCGCTGTCGCCGAGCCGGCTGAGCTACTGGGTGCGGCTCGACGACGCGATCGCCGAGGTCACCCGCCGTACCGAGGCGCAGGTCCAGGCCTGTGCGCGACGCAACCTGGAGTCGGTGGCCGAGGCCCGGATGGCGCACCCGGACGCGGCGATGTGGGGTGCGGAGATCATCTTCGTGTCGGCGCCGCCGTCGCCGGCCGAGCAGGACCAGCTGAACCGGCTGGCCGCGGACCACAAGCGCACCATCGCCGTAGTGGTGGTCGGCGACGTGATCGCCTCGCCGTGGCGGTTCGTGGTGGACGAGAAGAACCAGGCCGTCTGCCGGCTGCTCGGCCTCGAGGTCGATGCCCACAGCATCGATCCCGCCCAGTTCGCGGACCTGGTCGCGCTGTTCGAGGCGGCCGAGTCGGACTCGCTGGACAAGCGCCGGGCCGAGCAGGACATGCCGGCGTACGAGTTCTCCACCACCGACCTGAGCCAGCCGGCGCCGGTCGAGGTGGACCTGCTCGGGCCGGTCGAGGTGGACGCTCGCGGCACGATCGACGAGGGCCGCGTGCAGCTGTCGTCCGAGATCGTCGCGTTCCTGGCCAGCCAGGACTACGGCGTGCACCCGAACGTGCTGGCCGGCGCGATCTGGCCGCGGGGCATCAGCGAGGAGCTCCGGGACGCGGCGCTCGAGCACACCCGCCGCTGGGTGGGTGTGGACGCGATGTACGCCGACGAGTCCGGACGCTGGATGCTGAACCGCAGCGTCGTACGGGTCGACTGGGACGTGTTCCGCACGCTGGCCAAGCAGGCGACGATGATGGACGACCCGCGTGGTCCGCTGTCGACGGCGCTGAGCCTGGTGCACGGCCCGGCCTGGTCGGACCTGCCGGCCGGTCGGTACTCGTGGCTCGCTGCGTCGGGCATCGAGCGCCGGATGGCCGAGGCAGTCGTCGACGCCGCGCTCAAGCTGGCCGAGGCCTCGCTGCGGTACAACGACGGCAACCTGGCCCGCACGTCCCTGCAGACCGGCCTGAGCTTCTCGCCGGCCTCGGAGGAGCTGTGGCGAGCCACGCTGCGCCTGGCCTCGCACTTCGGTACGCCGGCCGACGTCACCAACGTGGCGTCGCAGATGTACGCCGCGCTCGCCAAGCACGGCGGCCCCCGCGGCCCCGAAGCCGAGACCGACGCCCTCGTCGACGAACTCCTCCCCGGCTACCACCGCCCAGCCGCCGTCGCCTGACCCACAACCCGCCGCACTCGGGGTTGCCCACTGAGGTTGGGGGTTGCCCACTGGGAATTTCAGTGGGCAACCCCCGAAGTCAGAGGGCAGGTCAGAGGGTGTCGGCGGACCAGGTGTCGCAGGCGGTCATGTCGCCGGAGTCCATGCCGGTCTTGAACCAGCGCATCCGCTGCTCGGCGGTGCCGTGGCTGAAGCTCTCGGGGTTGACCTGGCCCTGGGTCTTCGACTGGATCCGGTCGTCGCCGACGGACGCGGCGGCGTCGAGGCCGCGCTCGATGTCGTCCTGGGTGAGGCCGCTGATGAAGGTGTCGCCGTCCGCGTCCGGGACGGTGGTGGCGTGGTTGGTCCAGATGCCGGCGAGGCAGTCGGCCTGGAGCTCGGAGCGGACCGCGTCGGAGGTAGGCCCGTTGCGGATCTTGATCCGGCCCAGGATGCCGTACAGGTTCTGCACGTGGTGGCCGTACTCGTGCGCGACGACGTACGCCTCGGCGAAGTTGCCGCCCTTGGCGCCGAGCTCGGTCTGCAGGGTCTGGAAGAACCCGAGGTCGAGGTACACGCGCTTGTCGCCGGGGCAGTAGAACGGCCCGACCGCGCTGGTGGCCGGACCGCACGCGGTGTTCACCGAGCTGTCGAAGACGCGCATCGGCGCCCGGGTGTACTTCTTGCCGCGGCGCGGCAGCTCGGACGCCCAGAAGCCCTCGATCGAGTTCTGGTAGAACACGAACCGGCAGTCCGGGTTGTTCTGCAGGTCGGTGCCCTTCCTGCACGAGTCCAGGTTCCCGGCGGCGGTGTTGCGGACGGTGGGCTCCTCGCTGCCGCCGCCTCCGCCCGGCAGGCCGCCGTTCAGCAGCAGGATGACCACGAGCAGGATGATGCCGCCGATTCCGCCGCCGATCGGGATCGTGCCGCCGGGCAGCAGACCGCCGCCGCCTCCGCCACTACCACGAGTGTCCTCGACACCGCTGGTGTCGAGATCCGCATCCGGGTTGAATTTCACAGCACTTAGACTAGACGTGAGTGCGGGGGATTCAGCCGTGTCGTGACGCAGCGCCGCCGATCCGCCACCGACCGATCCCACGAGCTTGAGGACGCCTGCCACCGCGATGATCACTGTCTCCAGCCTCGAGGTCCGCGTGGGCGCCCGTCAGCTGCTCGCCCCCGCCTCGTTCCGGGTCGGGCCGGGTGACAAGGTGGGCCTGGTCGGCCGCAACGGCGCCGGCAAGACCACGCTGACCAAGATCCTGGCCGGTGAGGGCCTGCCGGCCAGCGGCTCGGTCAGCTCGTCGGGCGAGATCGGCTACCTTCCGCAGGACCCGCGCACCGGCGACCTCGAGGTCCTCGCGCGGGACCGGATCCTGTCCGCCCGCGGCCTGGACGACGTCGTACGGCGGTTGCGCAGCGCCGAGAAGTCGATGGCCAGCGCGGACGAGAAGACCCGCGCCAAGGGCATGCGGCGGTACGAGCGCGCCGAGGCCGACCTGCACGCCGCCGGCGGCTACGCGGCCGAGTCGGAGGCGGCCCGGATCGCGGCGAACCTCGGGCTGCCGGACCGGGTGCTGGGCCAGCCGCTGAGCACGCTGTCCGGTGGTCAGCGCCGCCGGGTCGAGCTGGCCCGGATCCTGTTCTCGCAGGCGGAGACGCTGCTGCTGGACGAGCCGACCAACCACCTGGACGCGGACTCGATCGTCTGGCTGCGCGACTTCCTGAAGTCGTACGCCGGTGGCGTGATCATGATCAGCCACGACGTCAACCTGCTCGAGGAGACCGTCACCCGGGTCTTCCACCTGGACGCGAACCGCGCCGAGATCGACGTCTACAACGTCGGCTGGAAGGCGTACCTGACCCAGCGCGAGACCGACGAGCGGCGGCGCAAGCGCGAGCGGGCGAACGCGGAGAAGAAGGCCGGCCAGCTGGTCGACCAGGCGAACAAGATGCGCGCCAAGGCGACCAAGGCGACCGCGGCCCAGCAGATGCTGCGCCGGGCCGAGCGGCTGATGTCCGAGCTCGAGGGCGAGCGCAAGGCCGACCGGGTCGCGAAGATCGCGTTCCCGACGCCGGCGCCGTGCGGCAAGACGCCGTTGATGGCGCGGGAGCTGTCCAAGTCCTACGGCTCGCTGGAGATCTTCACCGACGTCGACCTGGCGATCGACCGCGGCTCGCGGGTCGTCGTCCTCGGGCTGAACGGCGCCGGGAAGACCACGCTGCTGCGGATCCTGGGCGGGATCGAGAAGTCGGACACCGGCGAGGTGATCGACGGGCACGGCCTCAAGCTCGGGTACTACGCGCAGGAGCACGAGACCCTGGACGTGAACCGGACCGTCCTGGAGAACATGAAGACCGCGGCGCCGGACCTCAACGAGACGCAGGCCCGCAGCGTGCTCGGTTCCTTCCTGTTCACCGGGGACGACGCGGACAAGCCGGCCCGGGTGCTGTCCGGTGGCGAGAAGACCCGGCTCGCGCTGGCGACCCTGGTCGTCTCGGCGGCCAACGTGCTGCTGCTCGACGAGCCGACCAACAACCTGGACCCGGCGTCCCGGGCCGAGGTGCTGAACGCGATCCGCTCGTACGCCGGCGCGATCGTGCTCGTCACCCACGACGAGGGCGCCGTCGAGGCGCTCGAGCCGGAGCGCGTCCTGCTGCTCCCGGACGGCGTCGAGGACCTCTGGACGAACGAGTACGCCGACCTGATCTCGCTGGCGTAGTTACTCCAGAGTATCTTCCTCCGTATGACGGACTTGGGACTGCGGTTGACGGTGGACGGGCCGGTCGCACGGGTCGTGCTGGACCGGCCGGAGGTGCGCAACGCGCAGACTCCGGCGATGTGGCGAGCCTTGGCCGACTTCGGTACGGCGCTGCCGCCCGAGGTGCGCGTGGTCGTCGTGTCGGGGGAGGGGCCCTCGTTCTCGGCCGGCCTCGACCGGCGGCTGATCATGGGCGAGAACGCCGACGGCGAGGAGCCGCTGCTCGCGCTCGGCGCGAAGCCGGCCGCCGAGGTGCACGAGACGATCGCCGGGTTCCAGGCGGGGTTCGCCTGGCTGCGGCGTCCTGAGATCGTCAGCATCGCGGCGGTGCAGGGCCACGCGGTCGGCGCCGGGTTCCAGCTCGCGCTGGCGTGTGACCTCCGCGTGGTCACGCCGGATGCTCGCTTCAGCATGCGTGAGCCCGCGCTCGGCCTGGTGCCGGATCTGGGTGGCACGCAGCCGCTCGTCCAGTTGGTCGGCTACTCCCGGGCGCTCGAGATCTGCGCGACGTCCCGGTGGGTCGAGGCCGCCGAGGCGAAGGAGCTCGGCCTGGCGAACATCGTCGTACCGGCCGAGGAGCTGGCCGGCACGGTGAAGGACCTGTCGGACGCACTGCTGGCTCCGCTGCCTGGCGCGGTCCGGGAGACGAAGGCGTTGCTCCTGGGCGCTGCAGACCGAGGCTACGAGGAGCAGCTGAAGGCCGAGCGCGAGGCCCAGGAGCGTCGCCTCAAGGAGCTTCTGGCAAGCCTGGGTTAGGCGTCCTGAGTCGGAGGTCCTCCGACTCAGGACACTACGGCCAGTTGCTGATCTCCACGTCGTTCGGCGAGGGGTCGCCCTTGCCGGTCTCGACGTACTTCTTCAGGCTCAGCAGGAAGCTGGCCCACTTGGTGCTGCAGTGGTGCATGAACTCGACCGGTTCCTTCCAGCCCTCGTGCTTGAAGACGACGATCGCCCAGTCGTCGACCTGGGAGAGCTCGAACCCGACGTGCGTGCCGATCCACTCGTCCGGTCCGTCGACGACCTCCCACCGGACGAGCTCGCCGGCCTTCGACTCCAGGACCTTCATGTCGAAGCCTTCGCCGCCCGCGCCGGCGAACCGGAACTTGATCACCCCGTCGATGCCGGGGTCGCCCTGCGTGTCCTCGGTCCACCAGCCGGCCAGTCCGTCGATGGTGGTGAGGGCTTCGGAGACGTCGTCGAGGGATGCCCGGGCCCCGATTCTGTGCAAGATGTCGACCATTTCACGTGCCTTTCTGATGTCTTTGGGTGTGGATGGCCTCCGCCATCCGCTTGATCCGCTGGAGCCGGCCGTCCCATGCGTCGCGGACGGTCGACAGCTGTGCGACCGCGCGGGCGAGTTGGGCCTCGTCGACCGTGTACAGGCGTTCCCGGCCGGAAGGGGTGACCTGGACCAGGCCGACCCGGTCGAGGACGCCGAGGTGCTTGGCGACCGCCTGCCGGGTGACCGGCAACTGGTCGCTCAGGCTGGTCGCCGTACCGCCGTTGCCGGCCAGCAGTAGGTCGAGCATTCGCCGCCGGGTCGGGTCGCCGACGGCCGACCAGAGGTCGTCGTCGATGGCGACGTTCATGGCGTCGACACCAGCCGGTCGACGTACGGCGTGAGGCGGGGGAGGAAGTAGTCCCAGCCGGTGATGTGGTCGCGGTACACCTCGTCGGGGGCGGCCGACTCGTCGAACCCGGTCTCGGAGAACCGCAGCAGCGTGCCCGCACCCACCGGGACCAGGTCGAACGTCACGAGCAAGGAGTTCGCCGTGGTCGCGACCGCATCCAGCTCGTACGCCCACCGGAAGCTGAACCGCCGTGGCGGGTCCGCCTCCAGGACCGTCAGCGGAACGACCTTCCCGTCCGGCCGGTTGGTGAACGAGACGGTGCCGGTTGCGCCGGGCGCCCGCTCGTACTCCGCCTCGTCCGGCCACCACTCGCGCAGGTGCTCCGGCATGCTGATGACCTCGTAGACCACCTCCGGTGCGGCGTCGATGTGGATCTCCCGGTCAATGCTGCGCTGCGCCATCCCACGTCTCCTCGTCATCCCGCAACCTTTGGTTGCACATGACTGTACGGCGCTCGTCGCCGATGTGCAACCATTGGTTGCTCGAAGGAAGTTCGGGACGTGACCGCGTGTTGTCACCGTTGACGAGAAGAGCAGGGAGGGAACCGGATGTCGGGAATGCGGCCCATGGGCGGTGGGATGCCCGGAGGTATGGGCGCCTACGGCTGGCGGCGGCAGGACGCGTCGGTGGCCGGCCAGAAGCTCGCCAAGGGCACGTTGCGGCGGATCCTCCGGTTCGCCCGGCCGTACCGGTGGCACATCACGCTGTTCCTGCTGCTCGTGATCGTGTCGGCCTTCCTGGTGATCGCGTCGCCGTTGCTGTTCAAGAAGATCGTCGACGACGGCATCGGCAAGGGCGACGCCGGCCTGGTCACCGCGCTGGCTCTGGTGGTCGCGCTGCTCGCAGTGTTCGAGGCGGTGCTCGGCCTGATCCAGCGGTGGTTCTCGGCCCGGATCGGTGAGGGTCTGATCTTCGACCTGCGGACCAAGGTGTTCGAGCACGTCCAGCAGATGCCGGTCGCCTTCTTCACCCGGACCCAGACCGGCGCGCTGGTGTCGCGGCTGAACAACGACGTGATCGGCGCGCAGCAGGCGTTCACCTCGACGCTGTCCGGCGTGGTGTCGAACATCATCAGCCTGATCCTCGTGGTCGGCGCGATGCTGGTCCTGAGCTGGCAGCTGACCGTGGTGGCCATCCTGCTGCTGCCCGTGTTCCTGATCCCGGCACGCATCCTCGGCCGCCGGCTCGCCGCGATGACGCGCGAGCAGATGCAGCTGAACGCGGACATGTCGACCGCGATGACCGAGCGGTTCAGCGTCGGGGGAGCGATGCTGGTGACGCTGTTCGGCAAGCCGGAGATCGAGAACGAGGGCTTCGGTGAGCGAGCCGGGCGGGTCCGCGACCTGGGTATCCGGATCGCGATGCTCGGCCGGGTGTTCTTCACCGCGCTGACCCTGGTCGCCGCGCTGGCCACGGCCCTGGTGTACGGCGTGGGTGGCAACCTCGCGGTCCGCGAGGTGCTGACCGTCGGGACCTTGCTGGCGTTGGTCGCGCTGCTCGGGCGGCTCTACGGTCCGCTGACTGCGCTCTCGAACATCCGCGTCGACGTGATGACCGCGCTGGTCTCCTTCGAGCGCGTGTTCGAGGTCCTCGACCTGGAGCCGATGATCAAGGACGCGCCCGGCGCGAAGCCGTTGCCGGCCGACGCCGCGAGTGTCGAGTTCGACCATGTCGCCTTCTCGTACCCGACGGCCGACCAGGTGTCGCTGGCCAGCCTGGAGTCCGTGGCCGTGCTGGACAAGCGCGTGTCCGCGCAGGTTCTCGAGGACGTCAGCTTCGTCGTTCGCCCCGGTCAGATGGTCGCGCTGGTCGGGCCGTCCGGCGCCGGCAAGACCACGATCACGAACCTGGTCGCGCGGCTGTACGACGTCTCAGGTGGAGCGGTCCGGGTCGGCGGGAGCGACGTACGGGATGTGACGTTGCAGTCGCTGCACGACGCGGTCGGCTACGTGACGCAGGACGCGCACATGTTCCACGACACGATCCGGGCCAACCTCGCCTACGCGAAGCTGGATGCCACCGACGAGGAGATGGTCGAGGCGCTGAAGTCGGCGCAGATCTGGGAGCTGGTGTCGTCGTTGCCCGACGGGCTGGACACCGTGGTCGGGGATCGCGGTCACCGGTTGTCCGGTGGTGAGCGGCAGCGGCTGGCGATCGCCCGGTTGTTGCTGAAGGCACCGCGCATCGTCGTACTGGACGAGGCCACTGCGCATCTCGACTCGGAGTCCGAGGTGGCCGTGCAGCGGGCTCTGGACACGGCACTGGAGGGGCGTACGTCGCTGGTGATCGCGCACCGGTTGTCGACGGTGCGGAACGCCGACCTGATCCTGGTGGTTGACCACGGCAACATCGTCGAGCGGGGCACGCACGAGCAGTTGCTGGCACAGAACGGCGAGTACGCCGACCTGTACCGCACCCAGTTCACGGAGTCCGGGACCGCGGCGAATGTCTAGGGGTACCGTGAGCTTGAGGTAGGGGAGGGGCGCGATGATCAAATTGGCGCTGGTTCTGGCGGCCGGCTACGCGGGTTTCAAGGTCGCCTACCACTCCGAGGACGGCCGCCACTACGGGAAAGTCGGCGAGAAGACTCTGCGCACAACCCTCTCCCTGGTGATCGCCGGCCTCGCGGCCGGCGTCACCTACGCGGCGCTGCTACCGCACTAGTTGCTGGCCGCCTTCTGCGGGTCGTGCTCCAGCAGGTGCAGGACCGGGACCCGGAGATGCCGTCGGGCGGAATTGGTCCAGTCCAGGTGGAAGAACTCGGCGACGACGTGGGAGCGGGTCAGGATGATGACCTCCTGCGCGTTCACCTGGTCGACGGTGGCGATCAGGGCGTCGATCGGACGGTCGTGGGAGATCCCGCCGTCCGCGTGCTGGCTCAGGTCGCGCAGGCGTTGCACGCTGCGGCCGGTGCAGCCCTTCGCCTCGGTGTCGATCGCCTTCTGCGCCTCGGCCAGGTCCTGGCGCTGGGTGGCGAGCCCGGGTCCGTAGAGGTCGGCGGTCCCGAGGGCGCTGATGGACGCCTCCACTCCGGCCTCGGCGTTGTGGCACGGCACGAGCACGTGGTACTTGACCGGCTCGGGCATGTCCTGGTGCAGTTCGACGACGCGTTTCGCGTCCGGCTCGGACAGTTCCTGCTCGACGAGCAGTACGACGTCGTACATCTCGCAACCTCCGGTTCGTACCAGTCGGTATACCCCCATGATGCCCCTACGACGGCCGTTTGACCGTCAACTGCATCGATCCAGTTTCCGCCTTCCGTACGTCCTCAGCGCCCGCAGCAGGTCGACCTCCCGAAAGGCCGGCCAGTACAGGTCGCAGAACACGATGTCGGACCCCGTCGTCTGCCACAACAGGAAGTCCGACATCCGCAACTCACCGCTGGTTCTGATCACCAGTTCGGGGTCGGGCAACTCCGGGAGGTACAGGTGCCGGCGGATGTCGTCCTCGGTCAGGCCGTCGGCAACGTCCGACAGTGAGCGGCCTGATTCGGCTGCCTCGTCCAGGAGGGTGCGGACGGCGTTCAGGAGTTCGCCGCGGCCGCTGTAGCCGATTGCGATGGTCAGGTCGCCTGCGTCGGCGCGGTCGCGGGTCGCCTCGACTGCCTCCTTCAAGGCGGTGGCCGTTGACGAGGGCAACAGATCGAGCTGTCCTGCGACATGCAGCCGCCAGCGGTGGTCGCGTCGTACGTGGTCGGCGATCACGGTCTCGGCGAGCTGCATCAGGTAGTCGACCTCGGCCGAGTCCCGGCGGCGGAGGTTGTCGGCGGACGCCACCCACGCGGTGACACAGCTGATCCCGGCCGCGCGACTCCACTCGAGGAACGTCTCCAGGTGTTCGGCGCCGAAGCGGTGGCCCTGTCGCACGTCGTCGTACCCGGCCTGGCGGGCCCAGCGGCGGTTGCCGTCCATCACGATCGCCACGTGCTGCGGCATCGGGAGGCCGGCGAGCTGGCGGCGCAGCGCGCGGGTGTAGAGGCGGTGGAGCATCAGGTGGTTGCGCTCGTCAGTACGTCGGCGAGGTCGAACTTCACCGGCTCCTCGAGTTGCTCGTAGGTGCAGGACTCCGGCGTGCGATCCGGGCGCCAGCGGACGAACTGCGCGGTGTGCCGGAACCGGATGCCCTCCATGTGGTCGTACCGGACCTCGACCACGAGCTCGGGCCGCAGCGGGGTGAACGAGAGGTCCTTCCCGGCCTGCCAGCGGCTGCCTTCCGCGTTCCGCGGCGTCCGGACACCTTCCTCCTGCTTCGCCCACGCCCACGGATGCTCGTCGAACGTGGTGACCAGCGGCTGCATCTCCTGGAAGAGCTCCTTACGCCGCTCCAGCGGGAACGCGCCGATCACGCCGACGCTGGCGAGCGTGCCGTCGTCGTTGTAGAGCCCGAGCAGCAGCGAGCCGATCCGGTCGGGGCCGCTCTTGTGCAGGCGGTACCCGGCGACCACGCAGTCGGCGGTGCGCTCGGGCTTCACCTTGAACATCACCCGCTTGTCCGGCTGGTAGATCCCGTCGAGCGGCTTCGCGATCAGCCCGTCCAGCCCGGCGCCCTCGAACTGCTCGAACCACTGCCCGGCCGTGGCGTGGTCGGTCGTGGCCGGGGTGACATGGATCGGCGCCTCGACGTCGGCGAGCGCCTCGAGGAGCGCCGTACGACGTTCGCTGAACGGGCGCTCGGTGTAGTCCTCGTCGCCGAGGGCCAGCAGGTCGAACGCGACGAACCGGGCCGGAGTCTTCTCCGACAGCATGTTCACCCGGCTCGCGGCGGGGTGGATCCGCTGCTGCAGCACCTCGAAGTCGAGCCGGTCGCCGGACTCGCCGATCACGATGATCTCGCCGTCGATCGCGCACCGCTCCGGCAGGTTCGCCTTCACCGCCTCGACGAGCTCGGGGAAGTACCGGGTCATCGGCTTCTCGTTCCGGCTGCCGATCTCCACCTCGTCCCCGTCGCGGAAGATGATCGAGCGGAACCCGTCCCACTTCGGCTCGTAGCTCAGCGAGCCCCGCGGAATCTCCTTGACCGGCTTGGCCAGCATCGGCTTCACCGGCGGCATGATCGGCAGTCGCATTCCGCCATTCAACCCCACTTTGTGTACCCACCAACCACTTTCCGCGCCAAAAAACGATCGGTGGATGCACAAAGTGGGGTGCGGGGGTGGATGTGGACAGTGGCCCTGGGCGGCACTGACAATGCGGAGATGACATCGGTGCCGGTGCAGGGGGCGCGTCCGTCGGACGCGGAGCGTGACCGGGCACTGGCGGTCCTGCGCGACGGCGCCGGCTCGGGGCGGTTGTCGCACGACACGTTCATCCGGCGGATGACGTTCGTACTGCGGGCGCAGAGCCGTGGCGAGCTCGCTGCTGCGACGCGCGACCTGCCGCGTGAGGAACCACGTGCGCTCGCTCGGGTCCGCGGCGTTCTGGCCCGCCTCCCGCGGCTGACCGTCGTACCGCCGCCGGTGCAGCTTCCCGGCCTCGCGCTGCCACCTGCCGGCTCGCCGACGGTCCGCATCGGCCGCGGACCGGGCGCGACGTTGCGGATGGCCGACATCTCGGTGTCCCGCTTCCACGCCGAGCTCCGGCACGTCGGCGACGGCTGGATGTTGCGCGACCTCGGCTCGATGAACGGCACCCACCTCAACGGTCTGCGCATCACGACCCCGGTCCGCGTCCGCCCCGGCGACCACATCCGCTTCGGCGCCGTCGCCTACCTGCTGACTTGGGCCGAGTAGTTGCATCCTGTACTTGGGTACAGGTTTACCGTCGAAGCATGAGTACGACGGACTGGGCCCCAGAGGCCTGCACCCTGCCAACTGCCGAGCAACCCCTGCGGGTCGCGGAGTTCGACCAACTCTTCGCCGACCACCTGAGAACGGTCACCCGCGTCGACCCGACCACCCTCGAGCTCACGCTCGCCGCCGAGGCCGAGACGACCACGGCCGACCTCACCGCCCGCGAGACCGAGTGCTGCTCGTTCTTCACCTTCGAGCTCACCCCGACCGCCACCCACCTGACCCTCCGCATCACGGTCCCGCCGGCGCATGTCGCCGTACTGGATGCCCTGAACACCCGTTATGGCTGATGGCCTGCGCTCGGGTCAGGTCGCGGCCGCTGCGGGCGTGAACCTGCAGACCCTCCGGTACTACGAACGCCGCGGACTGATCGAGGAGCCGACAAGGAGCCTCGGCGGCCACCGGCTCTACCCGGATGAGGCCGTCACGACGCTGCGGGTGATCAAGGCCGCCCAGCGGCTCGGGTTCACGCTGACCGAGGTGGCGGAGTTGCTCGATGCGGCCAGGCATCGGCATCGCCTCGGCGAGGGAGCCGGGCTGCAGGCGCGCGCTCGCGAGAAGCTTGCCGATGTGGAAACCAAGATCGCCGACCTGACCGTGATCGCCGAGAGCCTGCGCGCCGGGATCGCGGCCGGCTGCGACGACCTCAAGACCTGCGCCGGCGACCCCGACTGCCCGCTGCCGTTCACCGACCTGGTCGCGCGCCCGTGACGGTCCTGCGGTCGGTGGTGCTGTTCGTGCTGGCCGCACTCGCGGAGATCGGCGGCGCCTGGCTCGTCTGGCAGGGCTGGCGGGAGCATCGCGGGATCTGGTGGATCGCCGGCGGCGTGATCGCCCTCGGCGCGTACGGCTTCGTCGCGACGTTCCAGCCGGATCCCCACTTCGGCCGGATCCTCGCCGCGTACGGCGGGGTGTTCGTCGCCGGATCGCTTGCCTGGGGCATGCTCGTCGACAAGTTCCGCCCCGACCGCTGGGACATCCTCGGCGCCGCCATCTGTCTGGTCGGCGTCGCCGTGATCATGTACGCACCCCGCGACTAGGCCACCCGGTCAGGGCTGAGTCACCACCCGATGGGGCCGAGGCGGTCTTCGAAGGTGCCGGTCGGGCCGTCCGGGCCGAGCGTTGCCATCCGGATCATCGAGTCGGTGCCCTCGGTCACCGTCAGCTGGCCCCGGTGGTTGTTCATGTCGGTGGCCGCGAACGTGTGCTTCTCGGTCTCGCCAGGGGTGACGGCGTTGAACTTGATGCCCGGCAGCGCCTGCGCGTACCGGACGGTGATCATGTTCATCGCTGCCTTCGACGAGCTGTAGGCAAGCTCGTGCATGTTGGCGACCGGCTGGTCCGGGTCGAGGATGACGCTGAACGCGCCGCCGGCGCTGGTCACGTTCACCACGCGTGGGTTCTCGGCCGCCTGCAGCAGCGGTAGGAACGCCTGGGTGACCCGCACCGGCCCGTAGACGTTGGCGTCGTACACGGGGTGCAGCTCGTCGGCAGTCGCCTGGCTGGGGTGGACGGCGTGTCCCGGCGCACCGGCGTTGTTGATCAGTACGTCGAGCCGGTCGGTGTGACCGCGGACGAGTTCCAGTGCACGCGCCACGGACTCGTCCGAGGTGACGTCGAGCGGGACCAGTACGACGTCCACACCCTCGGCGGCCAGCTTCTGGGCGGCCGCCTCGCCCCGGGCCTTGTCGCGGCTGCCGAGGAACACCTTCCAGCCCAGCTCGCCGAGCCGCCGGGCCCCCTCGTAGCCGAGGCCCTTGTTCGCCCCCGTGATCAGCACGGTGGTCTGGTCGGGCTTGCTCATCATGTCCTCCTGACGTTGAGAGTTCGCCCACCAGACGCCGCCCGCGGCCCGGCCGTGACGTCGTCCGAGTGTGAAACAGATCTCTGCGAAGCCCGCGCGACGTCGCTGCTAGGGATCGAGGATCGTCGGGTGGTTGTCCGGGTGGGTGCTTGCCGTCCGCGCGGCACGACTCGCTGGTGGCAGGGCGGTTCGCACGTTCTGACCGGAAGGTGGGCGCGGGGGGACTTTGCTGGTTGTTGTCAGGGGAGGAGTACTACCTTGCCTGTCGTTGCTCGGGTTTCGAGGGCGTGGTGGGCCTTGGCTGCTTCGGCGAGGGGGAAGGTGGTGATTACGGCTTGCCAGCGGCCGGAGGAGGTTTCTTCTAGGGCGGTGGATTCCAGGGGGCGGAGGTGGGGGAGGAGTTTGGGGCCGATGGCCCAGGTGGCTGTGAGGCCTCGGGACATGAGGTCTTCGGTGGTCAGGTGGATGGGGCCGCCGCCGGACCAGCCGAACATGAGTAGGCGGCCGCCGACGCCGAGGAGGTCGAAGGCTCGCTGGCCGTTGTCGCCGCCCACGCCGTCCAGGAGGACCGTAATTGCCCGATCACCCAGGTCGGACTTGAGGTCGGTCGGCCAGTCCGGGTTCTTGTAGTCGACCGCGTAGTGAGCCCCCAGGTCGCGGACCAGCTGCACCTTCTCGGGTCCACCGGCCAGGCCGATCACAGTCGCCCCGACGTTGCGCGCCGCCTGGACCAGGTAGCTACCGATCCCACCAGCGGCCGCCGTGACCAGTACGACGTCGTCCGCCGACAGCCGCGCCTGCGACAGAATCCCGGCGGTCGTCCGGCCGGTCCCGATCGCGGCGACGGCCTGGGCGGCGTCGACGTGATCCGGGAGCTCGTACAGCGACTCCACCTTGGCGACTGCGAGTTCGGCGTACCCACCTGGCACCATGCCGAGATGCACCACGACCCGTTTGCCGATCCACCCCTCGTCGACCCCGGGGCCGACCGCCTCCACCCGGCCCGCGACCTCGCGGCCGGGGATGGTCGGCAGCTCGGGCAGCGGGATCGGCCCCCCACCGCCGGTGCCGGCCCGCAGCGTCGTGTCGACCAGGTGAACCCCGGCCGCCTCCACCCGGATCAGCACCTGCTCCGCGGCGGGCACCGGGTCCGGGACCTCCTCGTACCGCAGGTTCTCCGCCGGACCGAACTCGTGCAATCTGATCGTCTTCACAGCCCGAGACGCTAGGACCTCAAGATTGGTTGAGGTCAAGCTGATGCCACTTTGTTACCTTGTGTATTAAAGTGCGGGGTAAGCCGAGGGAGGACGGTGACGTGGGGAAGATTCTGAAGGGTGCGACCGCGCAGGAGACACACAGCGCGATCCTGGACCTGATCCGGTCCAGCGGCACGGTCACCCGGGTCGATCTGGCCGACCGTTCCGGGCTGACCGGGGCGTCGATCTCGCGGGTGGTGAAGCAGCTGCTCGCCGACGGCCTGATCGTGGAGACCGGCCTCGGCGACCCGACCGGCGGCAAGCGCGCGACGTTGCTGCAGTTCAACCCGCGTGCCCGGCACGCGGTCGGCATCTCGATCGACACGCCCAGTACGACGTACGTCGTCACCGACATGAGCGGCCGCGTGATCGAGCAGATGTCGTCGCGGGGGATCGGCCGGGACGCGCCGGCCACGGTCGTCCAGCGGATCACCACCGAGCTCGAGGACCTGGTCGTGAAGGCGAACATCGAGCCGGCCACCCTGGTCGGGGTGGGCGTCGCGCTGGCCGGCCGGCAGGGCGGCGGCGGGATCCGGCTGCTGCGGACGAACGCGGCGAAGTACGTCTGGGAGCCGTTCGCCGTCCGGGACACGCTCAAGGCGGCGATCGACCACCCGATCGTGGTCGAGAACGACTCGACCTGCGCCGCGATCGGCGAGTTCTGGGCCGGCCGGATCCCATCGGTGAACGACTTCGCCACCGTCTACATGGCGGCCGGTTTCGGGCTCGGCCTGGTCACCAACGGCGACGTCTACCGCGGCTCGTCCTCGAACGTCGGCGAGATCGGCCACATGGTCCTGGACGTCAACGGCCCGCAGTGCTGGTGCGGCGGTCAGGGCTGTCTGGAGAGCCTGGCCGCGCCGGCCGCGGTCGTGAAGCGCGCCGAGCAGGACCCGTCCCTGGTCAACGATCTCGCCCTGCGCGGTCGCCGTACGGCGTTGCGCTCGGACTTCGCGAAGATCGCCCGGCTGGCCGCGGCCGGTGATCCCCGGTGCGTGCAGCTGATCGAGGAGTCGGCGACGTACCTGGCCAAGGCGTTGCTGTCGATCACGAACCTGCTCGACCTGGACCAGATCATCCTGGCCGGCCCCGGGTTCAGCGAGGCCGGCGACATCTACGTTCGGGTCGCGGCGACCGAGATCAACCGGCTGTCGTTCGTCCGCGCGATGCATCCGACCCGGGTCGAGCTGTCCAAGCTGGGGCCGAGCGCTGCGGCACTGGGCGCCGCATCGCTCGTCCTGCACAGTCAGCTCACGCCGCACCAGAAGTCGACCCGCGCGGTCACGAGCTGAGGAACTCCTGGAGCCAGCGCCCGCTCTTCTTGACGATCCGCTGCTGGCTCTCGTAGTCGACGTACACGATCCCGAACCGGCGGCTGAAGCCCCACGCCCACTCGAAGTTGTCCATCAGCGACCAGGCGAAGTACCCCTTCAGCGGCAGGCCCTCGGCGACCAGCTCCCGGCAGACCGTGAGGTGCTGCTCGAAGTAGTCCAGCCGGTCGTCGTCCTCGACGGTCCCGTCTGCAGTCAACGAGTCCGGGTACGCCGCGCCGTTCTCCGTCACGTACAGCGGCAGGTCCGGCGCGAGCTTGTTGATCGTGACCAGGATGTCGCGCAGCCCGGTCGCCTGGATCGGCCAGCCCATCTGCGTCTTCGGCAGGCCGGTGTCGACGGCAACCACGTTCTCGCTGCCCGGCTGCGTCGTCGGGACGCCCGGCGACGAGACCGGCCCGTCCGGCGCGGCCACGGTGGTCGGGCAGTAGTAGTTCACGCCGACGAAGTCCAGCGGGGCGCCGATCACCGGCAGGTCCGCCTCGAACTGCGCGAACCAGTCGGTCATCCCGGTGTCCTCGAGGACGTCGGCCGGGTACCTCCCGGTCAGCAAGGGCTCCAGGAACAGCCGGTTCCGCAGCCCGTCGACCCGCCGCGCGGCGTCGCGGTCCGCGGCCGAGTCCGACGCGGCGTGGATCGGTGCCGGGTTCAGCGCGATGCCGTAGGAACCCTCCGGGCAGCGGATCGCCTCTAGCGCGAGCCCATGCCCGAGCAGCAGGTGGTGCACGGCCTTCAGCGCGTCGGCGCCCTCGGTCCGCCCGGGCGCGTGCTCGCCGTTCCCGTAGCCGAGGAACGCCGAGCACCACGGCTCGTTCAGCGTCATCCAGTTCTTGATCACGTCCGCGAGCGCCGCGTGCGTGACGGCGGCGTAGTCGCGGAACCGCTCCGCGGTGTCGCGGACCAGCCAGCCACCCGCGTCCTCGAGCGGCTGTGGCAGGTCCCAGTGGTAGAGGGTCGCGTACGGCGTGACGCCGTACTCCAGGCAGGTCTCGGCGAGCCGACGGTAGAACGCGAGGCCGGACGGATTCGTCACGCCGGAGCCGGCCGGGATGATCCGCGGCCAGGCGATCGAGAACCGGTACGCCGTCAGCCCGAGGTCGGCGAGCAGCCGGATGTCCTCGGCGAACCGGTGGTAGTGGTCGTCGGCGACGTCGCCGGTGGTCCCGTCGGAGATCCGGCCGGGGGTGTGCGCGAAGGTGTCCCAGATGCTCGGACCGCGCCCGTCCGTGGAGACCGCACCCTCCACCTGGTACGACGCCGTCGCCGCGCCCCAGGTGAATCCGGGTGGGAAGCCGTTCGTCACGATGTCTCCTTCAGGTTGTGTCCGATGGTCCCGAGCCGTAGCGAGCAGGTGCCGAGTGCCGCGCAGTAGGCGCGGGACCATCGGACACGACCTAACCCTCGACCCAGTACTGCTCTTGGGGAAGGAGGCTACTCAACCGGTTAAGGAGCTCGTCGGGCAGGTCCGCTTCCATGGCAGCGACCAGCGCGTCGACCCGGGCCGGCTTGCTGATCCCGACCACGGTCCCGGCGACGCCCGGGGTGTCGGTGGAGTGCCGGAGCGCGGCCGTCGCGAGGTCGACGCCGTACTCGCGGCAGGCCTTGTCCATCTCCTGCACAGCCTCCAGTACGGCGGGCTGCGCCTCGCGGTACGCGTACTTCGTCGAGCCCTGCGGGTTCGCGAGGATGCCGCCGCCGTAGATCGCCGCGTTGATCACGCCGAGCCCGTCGGCGAGCGCGCGCTCGAACAGCGCGCCGGCCGAGTGGTCGACCAGGCTCCAGCGGTTGTGGACGAGCAGCACCTCGAAACCGCCGAGGTCGAGGTAGCGGGACAGCTCGCGGGTGTTGCCGCCGGCGAGTCCGACATGACCGATCTCGCCGTCCTCGCGCAGCTGCATCAGCGTGTCGACGGCGTCACGCATGGTGTCAAAGTCGTGGAACTCGGGGTCGTGCAGGTGCACCAGCGGCAGGTTGTCCAGGCCGAGGCGCTCCTTGCTCTCCGCGACACTCGCCCGGACCCGGGCGCCGGAGTAGTCGCCGTCGCGAGCGTCGACCTTCGTCGCGACCAGGAACCCGTCGGGCAGGCCGCCGTACTCCTTGATGGCCTGGCCGATCCGCAGCTCGCTCTCGCCGTCGCCGTACCCGTTGGAGGTGTCGATCCACTTCAGCGGGCTGTCGAAGACGCGGAGCACGAGGTCGACGGCCTCCTGGCGCGTGACGTCGTACCCGAAGACCGCGGGCATGCCTGCGATCCCGCTGCCGCCGGCGCAGACGGCGGAGACGGTGAGGCCGGTGGATCCGAGCGGCCGAAGCCAGTCCTTGTTCATGCCTCGGAGCCTACGGCGAACGCGAACCCGTCCGGATCGACGTACACGGTCGTGCCGTCAGGTGAGACGAGGTTGCCGAGATCGGCCGGAGGCTTGCCTTCGAGCTCGGCGTATGCAAAGCCGGCCACGGCGAGCTGCGGATCGCGGGACGTCTTGGGGACCTGGTAGGTGAAGACCTCGAGCACGGTGTCGCCGCCCTTGAGGTAGCCGATGCTGAAGCCGCGGTGGTCGTGCGGCTGCTCGATGGTGCCGATGAACGAGAAGCCGTAGTGCTGGTCGTAGAACGCGCTGGTCCGCTCGCGGTCCTCGATCGTGATCGCGACGTGGTCGAACCGCGGCCGCTGCGGCACCCCGAGCGCCCGCTCCCGGGCGACGCCGTCGGTGTCGAGGATCTCGGCGTACTGCAGGTCGCCCTGGATCATCTCCAGCAGCGTGCCGTCGGGGTCGTAGAAGAAGCAGATCCGGACCTTGCCCTCGGCATCGAGCGGGTCCAGCTTGAACTCGACCCCGGAGGCCTTGAGTACGGCGGCCCGCTCGTCCAGCCGGTCGACCTTGAACCCGACGTGCCGGAAGCCCTTCTGCAGGTCGTCGCCGACCCAGGTGGTCAGCTCGCGGCCGTTGCCGACGGCCCGCAACTCGATCGTCGCGGTGACCGCGTCCAGCACGGCCCGCTCCGCGGTCGGCTCGCCGACGACCGGGAGCTCCAGGAACTTGGTGTAGTACTCGACCGAGCGCTGCACGTCCGTGCAGTTGACCACGACGTTCTTGATCGCCATCGGACCTCTCTCAGGTGGGAGCTAGTTCTTGACGGCGCCGAGCATCATCCCGGCGACGAACTGCCGCTGCATCCGGACGTAGACGATGACGACCGGTACGACGGACAGCGTGAGGCCGGCGGTGAGGGCCGGCCAGTTGGTGGAGTACTGACCCATCAGGGTGAACAGCACCGGCTGCAGCGGCAACGAGTCGGTGTTGCGCAGCACGGTGTTGGCGATCAGGAACTCGTTCCAGGTGGAGAGGAACTGGAAGATCACCACGGTCGCGATCCCTGGCCGGGTGAGCGGCAGGATCACCCGGCGGAAGATGGTGAACTCGCTGCCGCCGTCCACCCGGGCCGCCTCGATCAGCTCGTCCGGCAGTGTCTGGAAGAACGCCCGCATCAGGAACATCGCGAACGGCGCGGACCCGGAGATGTAGAGCACCAGCAGGCCGGTCTGGGTGTCGAGCAGGCCGAGCGACTTGAGCTCGAGGTAGAGCGGGATGATGAGCGCCGTCGAGGGCATCATCAGGGTTGTCAACAACAAGACGAAGAGGGTGTTACGGAAGGGAAAGTCGAGTTTCGCGAACGCGTAGCCGCTCAGCGTGGCGAAGACCAGCACCCCGACGACCGTGACCGACGTGATCCAGACGCTGTTCCAGAAGTGCAGCGGGAACTCGATCGACGTCCACGCCTCCTGGTAGGCCTTGCCGGTGACCGATCGGGGGAAGAATGGCCCGTTGAAGATCGTGTTCTGCTCACGCAGCGACGTGAGCAGCATCCAGACGAACGGGAACGCCATCAGCACGCAGAACGGCGCCAGCACGAAGGTGGCGAACGACTTGCCGGCCCACGACGTACGTTTCATCGGTCCGCCCTCCTGGTCAGCCAGAGCTGGGCGATCACGGCGAGCGTGCAGAGCACCATCGTCACGACGCTGAACGCGCTCGCGTAGCCGAGCTGCGGGATGGAGCCGGACGTCGAGCCGAACGCGAGCGAGTACAGGTACGTGCCGAGCACCTCGCTGGCGTGGTTCGGTCCGCCGCCGGTCATCACGAAGATGACGTCGAAGGCCTTGAATCCGTTGAGCAGGCCGAGGCTGACGACCAGGCCGGTGACGACGCGCAGGCTGGGGACGGTGATGTGCCGGAACTGCTGCACGGTGTTGGCGCCGTCCACGGCCGCGGCCTCGTACAGGCTCGGGTCGATGCCCTGCAGGCCGGCGTAGAAGATCAGCATCGTGAAACCGATCCCGCCCCAGACCGTCACCACGATGATGGCCGGCAGCACCGTCTTCTGGTCGGCCAGCCACGGATGCTGCAGGCTGTCGAGGCCGACCGCCCCGAGCAGCCGGTTCAGCGTGCCGATGTTCGGGTCGTAGATGAGTTTCCACAGCACCGCGGACACCACGAACGAGACGATGCCCGGGATGAACAGGATCGTCCGGACCAGGACACCGACCTTCGGCCAGACAGCGTTGACGAGTACGGCGGTGACCAGTCCGAGGAACGTGAGCAGCGCCGTGGTCACGCCGGTCAGCACCAGCGTGATCACCATCGCCCGGCGCGCGACCGGGTCGGACAGCATCCGGCTGTAGTTGTCGAAGTTCACGAACCGCGGCGCGCCGAAGCCGCCCCATGAGGTCAGGCTCAGGTACGCCGTGTAGAGGATCGGCCAGAGCACGAACGCCAGGAACAGCGCGAACGTGGGGAGCACGAACAGGTATCCCGCCGCGCGCTGCGACCGGCGCAGCGGCGAGCCGAACCGGTACGACGTACGGCGGGGGACTGCCTGGGGTCTGGTCTCCGACCGGGACAGGGCTGTCGCCATCCGATCAGCCGCCCTTGGCGTTCAGCACGGCCTGCTGCATCTCCTTCGCGACCGCCGCCGGATCGCCCTTGCCGTCGAAGATCTTGGCCAGCGGATCGCCGGCCGCGACCGAGCCGGGCCCGAACGGGATGTGCGGGCAGCCGTCGCCGTCGAGCAGCCAGGATGTCATCTGCTTCATGATCGGCAGCTCGATCCGGCCCGCCGCGCTCTTGGTGGCCGGCATCGAGTTGGACTCGTTCATCGTGGGGGAGTACTCGTCCGCGGAGTACAGGAACTTCAGGAACTCCAGCGCGGCGTCCTTGTTCTTGCTGGTCGCCGAGACCGCCCAGCCGGCGCCGGCCTGGTTCGCGGTCCAGTGCCGCTTGCCCGGGGCGATCGCCGGCGTCTTCATCACCTTGTACTTCTTCACGAAGGCCGGCGGGGCGTCCTGGGTCAGGCCCTGCGGCGTCCACGACCCGTTGAACAGCATCGCGGACTTCTCGGTGTAGAACAGCTGCGGCGCCTGGTCGCCGCTGGTGCCGGTCGTGCCGGGCTGGAACACGCCGCCCTTGACGATCTTCTGCTGCAGCTTGATCGCGTCGAGGACCTTCGGGTCCTCGTACGTCGTGCCGTCCTTCAGCTGGTCGAGCTTCAGGTAGAACGTCGGGTCGTCGGCGACCTGGGTGATCAGCGGCAGGAAGAAGTCCAGCGAGCTGGTCGTCGGGTTGCAGCTGAGCGCGACCGGATGCTTGCCGATGGCCCGGATCTTGGCCGCGGCCGCGATCAGGTCGTCCCAGGTCTCGATCTCGTCCTCGCCGACCCCGGCCTTCTTCAGCAGGTCCGGGTTGTAGAACAGCCCGAACGTCTGCGCCATCCAGCCGACTGCGTACTGCTTGCCGTCCAGGGTGTACTCCTGGTTGGCCGAGTCGAAGAAGTCCTTCAGGAAGTCGTCGCCGAGCTCCTGCTTCAGGTCGGCGGAGACCCCGCCGGTGCCGTAGGTCAGCGCGCGCGTGTGCGGCGCGAAGATCTCCGGGACGTCGCCGCCGGCCACCGCCGCCTGCAGGGCGGGCAGGTACTGGTCCGGGGTGCCGAAGATCCGGTTCTCGATCTTGATGTTGCTGTGCGCCGCCTCGAACTTCTCGATCAGCTTCGGGAACTGGGCCTCCTGGTCGTTGTACCAGGACCACATCCGGACCACGGCCTTCCCGCCGCTCGTGGTGCCGCCCTCGCTGTCACTGCCGCCGCACGCGGCCAGGGCGGGCCCGAGCCCGAGTGCCGCGGCGCCGCCCAGCGCTCCCTTGAGTACCGTCCGCCGGCCCACTGTGCCGGCTTCCCGCCGTTCGCCCATACCGACTCCTCAGTCAGTCACCTCACGAACCTCACATCAACTTCCTAACTGAAAGTAAGAAAGTGGTCAAGCTCACGTGGAAGTTTCCCGGAGTTTCCGGGCCGGGCCCCTCGGGCGGCTTGTGTCACCACTGGGGTGCTGCACCCCCCACCGGTGACCCAACCCGCTAGACCGCAGGTTGGGCGGCGGGGCGGGTGGTGGGGGTGTCCCACTTAAGGTTGGGCGCATGGTGATTCGGTTGAGTGAGCGGTGGCCGGAGGTGAGCCCGGACCGGCTGCTGTCGGAGTGCGTGCCGCCGCCGCGGTTCGCAGACGTCCGGTTCGCCACCTACGAGCCGGCGCCCGACGAGCCGTCACAGGCCGAAGCGCTCGCAGTGCTCACCAATCGCGCCGTCGGACTGGCCAAGCCCAAGCCGGCGCCGAGCCTCTGGTCCCGGCTACGCAAGCGCCCCGAAGCGCCTGGCAAGCCCGGGATCTATCTCGACGGCGGCTTCGGCGTCGGCAAGACCCACCTGCTCGCGTCGCTGTGGCACGAGGCGGCCGGACCGAAGATGTACTGCACTTTCGTCGAGCTCACCAACCTCGTCGGGGCGCTGGGCCTGCGGACAGCTGTCGAGGCGTTGTCGTCGTACCGGCTGATCTGCATCGACGAGTTCGAGCTGGACGATCCAGGTGACACGATGCTGATCTCGCGGCTGCTGGGTCAGCTGGTCGCGGCCGGCGTCGAGCTGGCGGCGACCTCGAACACGCTGCCCGACAAGCTGGGGGAGGGCCGGTTCCAGGCGGTCGACTTCCTCCGCGAGATCCAGGCGCTGGCCGCGCACTTCGATGTACGGCGGATCGACGGGCCGGACTACCGGCATCGCGGCCTGCCCGTTGCGCCCGAGCCGTGGCCGGACGACAAGGTCGAGGCGAAGGCGGCCGAGCGCGCCAACGCGTCATGCGACCACTTCGTCGACCTGCACCGCCACCTGTTCGAGCTGCACCCGAGCAAGTACGGCGCTCTGCTCGACGGCGTCGAGGCGGTCGCCATCACCGAGATCCGGCCGCTGACCGACGAGAACGTTGCCCTGCGCATGGTTGTTCTCGCCGACCGCATGTACGACCGCAACCTGCCGCTGCTGGCCGGTGGCGTGCCGCTTGACCAACTGTTCTCCGCCGACATGCTCAAGGGCGGCTACCGCAAGAAGTACCTGAGGGCGCTCTCCCGGCTGATCGCCCTCGCAAATGCGGGAGGTTAACCGCCGGGCTTGCGCAGTGGATGAGGCAGGATGGTGCGATGGCGAAGCAGAAGAAGAGCCAGGCGGACATGGGTGGGCTGCTCGAGCAGTTGAAGATTCCGCCGGGGCCGGTCGATCTGAGCAAGTACGACACGCGGGCCACGCCTGGGTTCACCGGGACCAAGGACGAGGGGAAGCTCGCGCTGGAAAGCCTCGACGCCGAGTTGTCCGACTGGCAGGAGCGCCTGTACGCGGAAGGCCGCCAGGACGGGCAGCGCAGCGTGTTGCTGGTACTGCAGGGGATGGACACGTCCGGCAAGGGCGGCGTGATCCGGCACGGCGCGGGCCTGATGGACCCACAGGGCCTGAAGATCACCTCGTTCAAGGCGCCGACGCCGGCCGAGAAGCGGCGCGGGTTCCTGTGGCGGATCCGGCAGGCGCTGCCAGGCCCCGGGATGATCGGGATCTTCGACCGGTCGCACTACGAGGACGTGCTGATCGCGCGGGTCCGCAGCCTGGTCGCGCCGACGGTGTGGAACCGGCGCTACAACCAGATCAACGACTTCGAGGCCGAGCTCGCGGCCAACGGCGTGACGCTGCTGAAGTGCTTCCTGCACATCTCGCCGGAGGAGCAGAAGCTCCGGCTCCAGGCCCGCCTGGACGACCCGACGAAGCACTGGAAGTACAACCCGGGCGACGTCGACGAGCGGAAGCTCTGGCCGGCCTACACCGAGGCGTACGAGGCCGCTCTGGAGCGCTGCAACAGCGCTGACGCGCCCTGGCTGGTGATCCCCAGCGACCGCAAGTGGTACCGCAACTGGGCGGTCACCACGATCCTCCTCGAGACGCTGCAGTCGCTGAACCCGCAGTGGCCGGCCGCGGACTTCGACGTGGACACCGAGAAGAAGCGCCTGGCTGCCACCTGACCCTGTGCGCTGCGGCCCAATTTGGGTACACAGGGGGCGGAAGGAGCACAACGATGAGCGCGGTTTCGGTTCGGTACATCGTCAGCGACGTCGACGCGGCGGTCGACTTCTACACCAAGCACCTCGGGTTCGAGGTGCAGATGCGGCCCGGGCCGGGGTTCGCCGGGATCACCCGTGGTGATCTCCGGCTGCTGCTGTCCGAGCCGAAGGGACCTGGCGGCGCGGCCCAGGCGATGCCGGACGGGCGCACGCCGGAACCGGGCGGCTGGAACCGGATCCAGCTGGAGGTCGACGACCTCGAGTCCACGGTCGGTGCACTGCGCGCGGACGGCGCGTCGTTCCGGAACGAGATCGTCACCGGCCGTGGCGGGCTGCAGATCCTGCTGGACGACCCGTCCGGCAACCCGATCGAGCTCTTCCAGCCGACGACGTAGCCCCCCTCTGACGACGTACGCCTTCAGTCCTCCGGGTCGATGTTGTGGCGGCGGAGGAGGGCGCGGAGCGCTGCGACCTGCTCGTGGAGCCGCTCGTTCTCGTCGAGTACGGCGTTGAGCTCGGCGAGCAGGTGGTGGCGACGGCCGTAGGTGGTCCAGGCGGCTTCGGCCTCGGGTGTGGTCCAGGCGGTTTCGGCCTCGTCGGTGAGGTAGCCGGAGACGGCTGACTCGAGCCGCTGGCGGTGATCGATCCAGTCGTGCGTCTTGCGTCGTACGTCGTCGAGTTCGTGGCCCAGCTTCAGCAGGATCTGAGTCGCGACGCCCTCGCCGTCGCGGAGCAGGCCGAGCAGCAGGTGCTCGGTGCCGAGGATCTCGGAGCCGAGCCGGCGGGCGCGTGCCTGTTTCCGGCCGGGCTTGGCCGCCTCCTGATAGGCGTGCTCGAGCGTGCTCTTCGCCCGCGGGGTGAACGGGATCGTGCCGGCGGTGCCGCGGCCGGTACCGCGCCCGATGATCTCCACCACCAGGTCGCGCACGGCCGGTGCGGTGACGCCCAGGTCGGCCAGCACCTTCCCGCCGCCACCCTGCCCTTCGTGAATGATCCCCAGCAGCAGGTGCTCGGTCCCGATGAAGGTGTGGCTGAGCATGCGGGCCTCCTCCTGCGCGAGCACGACAGCTCGCCGGGCCGAGTCGGTGAACAACTCGAACATTCCGCCTCCCCTCCGCGACAGCTCGTCCTCGACGGCGGACGCCAGGTCCTTGACCTCGTCCTCGAGCAGCAGGTCGATCCTGAGGTGCTCCTGCAGGTCCTCAGCGGTCACGTGCTCAGGTTTCAGCCGCTCGCGGAGGAAGTCGGCCACCTCGTCGGCCGACACCCCGTCAGCGGCGATCCGGTCCAGCAGCTCGTCCACCTCCTCGACCGGTTCGAGCCGCAGCTCCGACCGGTTCAGCGAGCAGAACTGCAGCACCACCGCCACCGTCACCACCCGGTTCGCGCCCTCGAACGCACGCGCCCGCACCAGCCCGGCCAGCAACACCCCTGCCGCCTCGGCCAGTCCGCCGGTACGGCGTACGTCGCTCAGCACCTCGTCGACCGCGTCGAGGTTCGTCCGCCGGACCGCGTCGTCCGACGAGCACCGCAACACGCGGGCCGCGATCGCGAGGACGTCGTACTGGTCGAGGAAGCGCATCAGTCGTCTCCACGGAGGCGGCGCAGCGACTCCTCGTGGCGGGCCAGGTTCTCGTCCAGGAGCCGGCTGAAGCGGCCGTCTTGGCGGCGCTGGTCCACGAGGGCGGCGATCGCCTCCCGGGCGACGTCGGACACCGACCGTCCCTCGACCGAGGCCACTGTCTGCAGCCGGTCCGCCAGCTCCGGATCCAGCCGCAACAGGATGTTCTTCGTCCCGTCCTTCGCCATGGATAGCAAGATATCACGCTATCAGAGACTCGGTAAGGTGAGCGGGTGGAGATTCTGCGAGCGGATGTCGTGGTGGTGGGGCTGGGCGCGTTCGGGTCGGCCGCGTTGTGGCGGCTGGCGGCGCGTGGGGTGAACGTGATCGGGATCGAGCGGCAGGCGATCGGGCATCCGTTCGGGTCGTCGCACGGGAGTACGCGGCTGTTCCGGGTCGCGTGCATGGAGCACCCGGGGCTGACGCCGATCGCGCGGAAGTCGCTGGAGTTGTGGACCGAGCTCGGGGCGAGGACGGGAGAGGTGTACGTCCGGCAGACGGGCTCGCTCAATGTCGGCGCACCGGACAGTCGTCCGGTCAGTGGGGCGCGTCGGGCCGCGGCCGAGGCCGGCGCGTCGACCACCGACCTGAGTCATGACGAGTTGGCCGGCAGGTTCCCGCAGTACGACTTGGCCGCGGACGAGGTGGCGGTTTGGGATCCGGGGGCGGGTATTTGCTACGCGGAGCCGACGGTGCGCGCGCATGTCGCGGAGGCGCAGAAGCTCGGAGCGACGGTCTATCCGCACACGATGGTGACCGGGATCGATGTCGAGGCGGGGCAGGTGACTGTCCGGACGCCGACGATCGCGATCGAGGCTGAGCAGGTCGTGGTGTGTGGCGGGGCGTGGCTCGGGAAGCTGGTGCCGGGGTTGCCGTTGTCGCCGCGTCGTACGCCGTTGTTCTGGTTCCAGCCGAAGGAGGCGGGCTCGGAGGCGTTCCGGCTGGCGAACTTTCCGGCGTTCATCTGGGCGTTCGCGGACGGGCGTGGGCTGTGGGGGCACGGGTCGGACGAGGACTTCTTGGTGAAGGTCGGCCTGGACGGTGCGCAGCGGGACCGTGGGGTGGATCCGGACGAGCTCGATCGGTACATCCATCCGCGCAAGGACATCGCTGAGTTGTCCGCGGCGATCGCGGGGCACTTCCCGGAGCTGGATCCGGAGCCGGTGAAGGTGATTCCGTGCATGGTGACGGACTCGCCGGACGGGCAGTTCCTGGTCGGGCGGCGGGACGAGCGGATCGTGATCGCCGGCGGCGACAGCGGCCACGGCTTCAAACACTGCGCCGGCGTCGGCGAGCTCCTCGCCCAAATAACCACGAAGGAGACGCCCTACACGGACGTCTCCTTCATGGATCCCTTGCGGTACTAAGCCGTGCGGACCAGCTCGGCGCGTACGACGGTTGGCCTCGGGGCGGGGGCGAGGGTGAGGAGGTCCAGGCCGGCTACGCCGTAGCGGAGGAGGACTAGGCGGGCTACCTCGGCGCTGACGCCGAGGGGGCGGGAGACGGCGACTGCGCCGGCGCGGCGAGCGGTCGACTCGGCGCGGTCCGGGAGCACGCCCGGCGCCAGGAACAGGGAGCCGACGGCAACGTGCCGCCGGCCCTCGAGCCGCCACTGCAGGACGGCCTCGGCCGGGGACGGCGACGCCGCGCAGGTGAAGGCCGCGGTGACCGGGAGCTTGTGCCGCTGACCCCACAGCCGCGCGAGGCGGGTGACGCTCGCGTTCGCCTGCGAGTCGCTCGAACCGGCGCACGCCAGCACCAGCGCGTCCAGCTCCCGCACCCGGCCGTCCTTGAGCTCGGCCCGCATCCGGCGGTCCAGGACGTCGAGCAGCGTCTCGTCGTACCCGAGCACGTCCGAGGCGATGATCCGCAGGTCCGGGAACCGGGTGCGGGCTTCGTCGACGACGGCCGGGACGTCGATCCGGGCGTGGTACGCCGACGACAGCAGCAGCGGCAGGACGACGACTTCCTCCACGCCCTCGGCGGCGAGCTTGCCGATCACCTGGTACGGCGTGGGCGGGCAGTGGTCGAGGAAGGAGGCTTCGATCCGCAGGTCGTCACGCATGTCGCGCAGGCACTTGACGAGCGAGTGAACAGTGGCGGCCGAGCGCGGGTCGCGGCTGCCGTGGGCGAGGATCACGAGCGCTGGAGCAGTCACAGCAGTTCCCCTTCTTCGTCGTCGATCATGCCGGCTGCGAGCGTCCACCCGTCGTGGGCGTCGATGAGCAGGAACGATCCGGTGATGGCGTTGCTGGAGTACGGGTCGGCGGCCAGCGGTGCGGCGACCTTGAGTTGCACCTTGCCGATGTCGTTGAGGTCGAGCCCGGCGGCGTCGATGACTCCGAGCGTGTCCAGGTCCAGCGCGCCGGTGATCTTGGTCACGATGGCCTGGGCAGTGGTGGTGGTGTGCTTGATCAGCACCCGGGCGCCCACGGTCAGCGGGCGGTCGGACAGCCAGCACACGGTGGCGGCCAGTTCCCGGCGGGTGCCGGGGGAGGCCTCGGCCGCGACGATCACCGAGCCGCGGGCGACGTCGATGTCGTCGGCCAGCCGGACCGTGACGGCCTCGCCGGCGACCGCGGACGGCCGTTCGGCGACCGCGGTCGAGGTGGCGGTGACGACGGCCTTGTCGATCCCGGCGACCGAGGTACGGCGTCCGGCCGGCAGCACCAGCACCGGGTCGCCGACCGAGACGGTGCCGGAGGCAACGGTTCCGGTGTAGCCGCGGTAGTCGCGGTACTCGTCGTCGGACTGCGGCCGGATCACGTACTGGACCGGGAACCGCAGCGGCTGCTGCGAGTTGTCGATCCGGCCGGTCGCGTTCTCCAGGTAGTCCAGCAGGGTCGGGCCGTCGTACCAGGGGGTCTCGGCGGACCGCTCGACCACGTTGTCGCCGACCAGTGCGGACACCGGGATGGCGTGCACGTCGGCGATCCCGAGCTGGTCGGCCAGGTCGTTGACGTCCTTGGCGATCCCGGTGAAGACGGCCTCGTCGTACCCGACGAGGTCGATCTTGTTCACCGCCAGTACGACGTGCGGCACCCGGAGCAGGCCGGCGACGGCCAGGTGCCGGCGGGTCTGCTCGAGCACACCGTGGCGGGCGTCGACCAGGATGATCACCACGTCCGCGGTGGACGCGCCGGTCACGGTGTTGCGGGTGTACTGCACGTGCCCGGGGCAGTCGGCCAGGATGAACGAGCGCTTGTCGGTGGCGAAGTACCGGTAGGCGACGTCGATCGTGATGCCCTGCTCACGCTCGGCCCGCAGGCCGTCGGTGAGGAGCGCGAAGTCGAAATCAGTACCGTCGCCGCGGGCCCCTGGTCTTTGCGCTGTGACCGTCTGCACGTGGGCGATCTGGTCGGCCAGGATCGCCTTGCAGTCGTGCAGCAGGCGACCGACCAGCGTGGACTTGCCGTCGTCGACCGAGCCGGCCGTGGCCAGGCGGAGAAGTGTGCTCATCAGAAGTACCCCTCTCGCTTGCGGTCTTCCATCGCGGCCTCGCTGACCCGGTCGTCGGCGCGGGTGGCGCCACGCTCGGTCAGCTCGCTGGCCGCCACCTCGACGACCACCTCGGCCGCCGACGTCGCCGTACTCGCGACCGCGCCGGTGCAGGACATGTCGCCGACGGTGCGGTAGCGCACCACCCGGTTGCTGACGGTCTCGCCGTCGCGGGGCTGCGAGTACGGGCCCACGCCCAGCAGCATGCCGTCGCGCTCGAACACGTCCCGCTCGTGGGCGTAGTAGATGCTCGGCAGCGGGATCTGCTCGCGCTCGATGTAGTGCCACACGTCCAGCTCGGTCCAGTTGGACAGCGGGAACACCCGCACGTGCTCACCCGGGCGGTGCTTGCCGTTGTACAGCGACCACAGCTCCGGGCGCTGGTTGCGCGGGTCCCACTGGCCGAACTCGTCGCGCAGGCTGAAGATCCGCTCCTTGGCCCGGGCCCGCTCCTCGTCGCGGCGGCCGCCGCCGAACACGGCGTCGAACCGGTGCCCGTTGATCGCGTCCAGCAGCGGGATCGTCTGCAGCGGGTTCCGGGTGCCGTCGGAGCGCTCGCGCAGCCGTCCGTCGGCGATGTAGTCCTCGACGCTCGCCACCTCGAGCCGTAGCCCGAGCGCCTCGACGGTCTGGTCGCGGTACGCGAGGACCTCGGGGAAGTTGTGGCCGGTGTCGACGTGCAGCAGCGAGAACGGGACGCCGGCCGGCGCGAACGCCTTCCGGGCCAGGTGCAGCATGACGATCGAGTCCTTGCCGCCGGAGAACAGGATCACCGGGCGCTCGAACTCGGCCGCCACCTCGCGGAACACGTGGATGGACTCGCTCTCCAGCGCGTCCAGCTCGGTGACGGTGGTGGTGTTCAGGGCTGCCTCCGGGGCGGCGATGGGTGCGGTCGGCGTGTCGATCGTGGCGGTCATGTGTGCAGCCCGCACTCGACCTTGCCCGTGCCGGCCCAGCGGCCGCTGCGCGGGTCCTCACCGGGGGCGACGCGCTGGGTGCACGGTTCGCAGCCGATCGAGGGGTAGCCGTCGTACTGGAGCAGGTTCACCAGTACGCCGTTGTCCGCGATGTAGGCGTCCAGGTCCTCCTGGGTCCACGGCGCGATCGGGTTCAGCTTGACCATGTCGCGCTTCTCGTCGTACTCGACGACCGGGGTGTTCGCCCGGGTCGGCGCCTCCTCGCGGCGGATGCCGGTGACCCAGGCCTTGTAGCCGGACAGGTACCGGTTGAGCGGCTCGACCTTGCGGAGCGCGCAGCACCTGTTCGGGTCGCGGTCGTGCAGCTTTTCGCCGTACTCGGCGTCCTGCTCGGCGACCGTCTGCCGCGGGGTGGCGTTGATCAGGTTGATCGGCAGCGTCGCCGCCACCGCGTCGCGGGTGCCGATCGTCTCGGCGAAGTGGTAGCCCGTGTCGATGAACAGCACGTCGACACCAGGGGCCGCCTCGGCTGCGAGGTGGGGGAGTGCCCCGTCTGCCATCGAGGCGGTCACCACCAGTTCGTCACCGAAGGTCTCCCGCGCCCACGCCAGCAGCTCGTGCGCCGAGGCGTCGGCCAGTCGAACGTTGGCCTCCTCGGCGAGCGTCTTCAGGTCCGTGCTCATTCCACCGTCACCCGCAGTCCGATCATCTTCAGCTGGAACACCCGTGCACACGGCCGGCACTCCCACGCGCCATGGCCTTCCTCGGAAGGACGAAGGTCCTCGTCCCCGCAATAGGGGCAATAAAGCGGTGCTGCTCGCTCACTCACTGCAAAGCCTCCTCATCAGCACGGGTGACCCACTGGGCGAAGCGCTCGCCCTCGTTGCGCTCCTTCAGGTAGTTCTGGGTGATGCGCTCGACGTAGTCGGCCAGGCCGGCCGACGTGACCTTGTGGCCGCGCAGTTTGCGGCCGAAGCCGGCGTCCAGGCCGAGGCCGCCGCCGAGGTGGACCTGGTAGCCGGGCACCTGGTTGCCGTCCTCGTCGCGGACCAGCTGGCCCTTCAGGCCGATGTCGGCGACCTGGATCCGGGCGCAGGAGTTCGGGCAGCCGTTCACGTTCACGGTGATCGGAACATCCAGTTCGGGGATCCGCTGCTCCAGCTCGTCGATCAGCTGGGCGGCCCGGGCCTTGGTCTCGACGATCGCCAGCTTGCAGAACTCGATCCCGGTGCAGGCCATCGTGTTCCGCCGCCATGCCGACGGCCGGGCCTGGTAGCCGAGATCGGCGAGCTGCTCGACCAGCGACTCGACCTTCGACTCCTCGACGTCCAGCACGATCAGCTTCTGCTGTGCGGTGGTCCGGATCCGGTCCGAGCCGTGCGCGGCGACGACGTCGGCGACCTTGGCCAGCGAGCTGCCGGACACCCGGCCGACCACCGGCGCGACGCCGACGAAGTACCGGCCGTCCTTCTGCTGGTAGACGCCCACGTGGTCGCCCTGGACCGCGGGCACCTCGGGCGCCGGGCCGTCGATCAGCTTCCGCTTCAGGTACTTCTCCTCGAGCACCTCGCGGAACTTCTCCACACCCCAGTCGGCCACCAGGAACTTCAGCCGGGCCCGGTTCCGCAGCCGCCGGTACCCGTAGTCGCGGAAGATGCTGGTGACTCCCCACCAGGCCTCGGCGACCTCGTCCAGCGGGATCCAGGTGCCCAGCCGCTGGGCGAGCATCGGGTTCGTCGACAGACCGCCGCCTACCCACAGGTCGAAGCCCGGCCCGTGCTCGGGGTGGACGACCCCGACGAAGGCGATGTCGTTGACCTCGGGTACGACGTCGTGCGACGGGTGACCGGTCATCGCGGTCTTGAACTTCCGCGGCAGGTTCGAGAACTCCGCGGATCCGATGTACTTCTCGACGATCTCGTCGATGGCCGGCGTCGGGTCGATGATCTCGTCCGCGGCGATCCCGGCGACCGGGCTGGAGATCACCACCCGCGGCACGTCGCCGCAGGCCTCGGTGGTGTACAGCCCGACAGCTTCGAGCTTCTGCCAGATGGCCGGCACGTCCTCGACCCGGATCCAGTGCAGCTGGATGTTCTGCCGGTCGGTGATGTCGGCGGTGTCGCGCGCGTACGTGCTGGAGACCTCGGCGATCACCCGCAGCTGCTCGGTGCTGAGCTGGCCGCCCTCGATTCGGACCCGCAGCATGAAGTAACGGTCGTCCAGCTCCTCCGGCTCCAGCGTGGCGGTCTTGCCGCCGTCGATGCCGGGCTTGCGCTGGGTGTACAGACCCCACCAGCGGAAGCGGCCGCGCAGGTCGGCCGGGTCGATCGAGTCGAAGCCGCGGTGCGCGTAGACGTTCTCGATCCGGGCCCGGACGTTGAGGCCGTCGTCGTTCTTCTTGTTCTCCTCGTTTTTGTTCAGCGGCTCGCGATATCCGAGCGCCCACTGACCTTCGCCCTTGCCCTTGCGTGGGCGGGCGGGTTTGCGGGGAGCAGACGTGACGCCAGTCATCCGGGAGGGTGTCCTTGTCCTCGTGACAGGTGCGTCCGCGGGCTGCGGGATCGAAGCGTCGTCGGTTCGATGCGTTCCGCGGTGCGCACCCAGCGGTGATCGGGGGTGATCAGGGGGCCGTCATTGGCCCGGCAGGGTGGCTGTCAGAACATCGAAGGACAACAGATGGCGCTGCGCATCCGCCCGAGGTCGACATGAATCCGACCTACGAGATGAGTGGAGCGGGCAGCGAGCATGGTGTTAAGCGTCAGCGTCAACGCCTGACAAATCAACTCCCAATCCTGCATGTTGAGACCAGGTCTCACGATGCGGCTATGTCCACAAGTCTGGTCATGATTGTTTCCAGCCGTTTCCGAGCCGTAACGCCCCGGGATCGCCCCAACCGAGAGATGCCTCACATCACCGCCCGGGGAGCCATGAGCACCGACGACTTTCCGTCGTACCGGAGGGACCGTCGGGTTCTTGGGGCTGCCTGATTGCGGTTGGTGGACGGCAGAGGGACCATGCAGGTAGTTGAATGTTGACCAGCCTCAGCCCGGGGCGCGTCCGACCGAGTCCGGGGGGATGCATGCAGGTACCTGCGAGTTTCGAGTACGCCAGGGCGACCACTGTCGAACAGGCCATCGAACTGCTCGGCCGCTACGGCCCGGAGTCCCTGGTGGTCGCCGGCGGTCACAGCCTGATCCCGATGATGAGGCTGCGCCTCGCGCGACCTGAGGCGTTGATCGACATCAACTCGGTCACCGAGCTGTCGTACCTCCGCGTCGAGGGCGACGAGTTGCTGATCGGCGCGCTGGTCTGCCATGCGGAGCTGCTCGCCTCGGAGGTCGTCGGCGAACATTTCCCGATCTTCACCGACGCCGAGCGGGTCATCGCCGACCCGGTCGTCCGCAACTGGGGCACGGTGGGCGGGTCGCTGTGCCAGGCCGATCCCGCGGAGGACCTGTCCGCGGCCTGCGCCGCCGTTGGTGCGACCGCGGTGATCCGCGGGCCGAGCGGTACCCGGACAGTCCCGATCCGGGAGTTCCATCTGGCTCCGTACGAGACTGTGCTGGCACCGGGGGAGCTGCTGACCGAGGTCCGGGTGCCGATCCGCCCCGGTGGCGGTAGCGCCTACGAGAAGGTTGAGCGGCGCGCCGGCGACTGGGCTGTGGCTGCTGCCGGCGCCGCGCTGTGGCTCGAGGGCGACGTCGTCGAGGATGCCGGCATCGGGTTGACCGCGGTCGGCGCCCAGCACTTCGTCGCCGCTGAGGCCGAGGAGTTCCTGCGTGGACAGCCGGCGACAGACGCGAGCTTCGCCGAGGCCGGCCGGCTCGCCGCGGAGCACAGCAATCCGTGGGCGGACCAGCGCGGTCCGGTCGACTACAAGCGACACCTTGCCGGCGAGCTCACGACGCGGGCGCTGCGCCGGGCCGCGGCCCGGGCGCGGGGGCAGGAGGCATGACATGCAGATCTCGGTGACCGTGAACGGGCAGGAGTACGCCGACGACGTCGAGCCGCGGCTGCTCCTGGTCCATTTCCTCCGCGACAATCTCCGCCTGACCGGCACGCACTGGGGGTGCGACACCTCGCAGTGCGGCACGTGCGTGGTGTGGCTGGACGGGCGCCCGGTGAAGTCCTGCACGGTGCTTGCCGTGATGGCGGACGGCCGCGAAGTCCGGACGGTCGAGGGGCTGGAACGCGACGGGCAGCTCGATCCGGTCCAGCAGGGCTTCGTGGAGTGCCACGGCCTGCAGTGCGGCTTCTGCACCCCGGGGATGATGATGACCACCCGCTGGCTCCTCGACCACAACCCCGACCCGTCCGAGTCCGAGATCCGGGAGGCCATCTCCGGGCAGCTGTGCCGGTGCACGGGCTACGAGAACATCGTGCGGGCGGTCCGCTGGGCGGCGGAGCACCCCGCGGCCGAGAAGGTGACGACATGACCACGACCGGCGAGCGTACGACGCCGATGGGCTTCGGACGGATGATCCGCAAGGAGGATGCTCGCTTCATCCGGGGTCGCGGCAACTACGTGGACGACGTACTGCTGCCCGGCATGCTGTACGGCGCCGTCCTGCGCAGCCCGTTCGCGCATGCCCGCATCAGGTCCATCGACACGACGGCCGCCGAGGCTCACCCGAAGGTCAAGGCAGTCATCACCGGCCAGACGCTCGAAGGCCTGAACCTGGCGTGGATGCCCACCCTGTCCCACGACGTCCAGGCGGTGCTCGCGACCGACAAGGTGCGCTTCCAGGGCCAGGAGGTGGCGTTCGTCGTCGCCGAGGACCGGTACGCCGCCCGGGACGCGCTCGAACTCATCGACGTCGACTACGACCCGCTGCCTCCGGTCGCCGACGCCCGCCGGGCCCTCGACCCGGATGCCCCGGTGATTCGCGACGACATCGAGGGCAGGACCGACAACCGCATCTTCGACTGGGAGGCCGGCGACCGGTCCCGGACCGACGAGGTGTTCGAGGCGGCCGAGGTGGTCGTTGCCGAGGACATCCTGTACCCCCGCGTGCATCCCGCGCCGCTGGAGACCTGCGGCGCTGTGGCCGATTTCGACAAGGTCACCGGCAAGCTGACCATCTGGTCGACCTCGCAGGCTCCGCACGCCCACCGGACGGTGTACGCCCTGGTCGCTGGGTTGCCGGAGCACAAGATCCGGGTGATCGCGCCCGACATCGGCGGCGGGTTCGGCGGCAAGGTTCCGATCTACCCCGGTTACGTGCTCGCGATCGTCGGTTCCATCGTGACCGGCAAGCCGGTGAAATGGGTCGAGGACCGGTCGGAGAACCTGATGAGCACCGGGTTCGCCCGTGACTACCACATGCACGGCGAGATCGCGGCCACGCCGGACGGCAAGATCCTCGGCCTGCGGGTCAAGGTTCTCGCCGACCACGGGGCGTTCAACGGCACTGCGCAGCCGACGAAGTTCCCGGCCGGCTTCTTCCACGTGTTCAGCGGTTCGTACGACCTCCAGGCGGCGCACTGTGAGGTCACCGGCGTCTACACGAACAAGGCGCCCGGGGGTGTCGCGTACGCCTGCTCGTTCCGGATCACCGAGGCCGTCTACCTGGTCGAGCGGATGGTCGACGTACTGGCCGGCGAACTCGGCATGGACCCCGCCGAACTGCGGATGAAGAACCTGCTCCGGCCCGAGCAGTTCCCGTACAACTCACCCACCGGCTGGGAGTACGACTCCGGCGACTATCCGCGGGCGCTGGAGCTCGCCCTGGACATGGCGGGGTACGCCGATCTCCGCCGGGAGCAGTCCGCGAAGCGTGAGCGCGGCGAGTTGATGGGCATCGGCGTCAGCTTCTTCACCGAGGCGGTCGGAGCGGGGCCGCGCAAGCACATGGACATTCTCGGCCTCGGCATGGCCGACGGCGCCGAGCTCCGTGTGCACCCGACCGGCAAGGCGGTGCTGCGGATCTCGGTGCAGTCGCAGGGGCAGGGCCACGAGACGACGTTCGCCCAGATCGTCGCCGAGGAGCTCGGCATCTCGCCGGACGACGTCGAGGTGGTGCACGGCGATACCGACCAGACGCCGTTCGGCCTCGGGACCTACGGCTCGCGCTCGACGCCGGTGTCCGGCGCCGCGACAGCCGTGGTGACCCGCAAGGTCCGCGAGCGCGCTCGCATCGTTGCCTCCGCCATGCTCGAGGTCGCACCGGACGACCTGGAGTGGGAGAAGGGCCGCTGGTTCGTCAAGGGCGACCCGGACCAGGGCAGAACCATTCAGGAGATCGCGATGGCCGCCCACTCGGGGCTCGAGCTGCCCGAGGGAGTGGAGGGACACCTGGACGCGACGTGCGTGTACGACCCACCCAACCTCACCTACCCGTTCGGCGCCTACGTCTGCGTCGTGGACGTCGACCCGGAGACCGGGAAGGTGACGATGCGCAAGTTCGTCGCCGTCGACGACTGCGGGGTCCGGATCAACCCGATGATCGTCGAGGGGCAGGTGCACGGTGGGCTCGCGGACGGCGTCGGTATGGCGCTGATGCAGGTGATGGCCTTCGACGACGACGGCAACCACCTCGGGTCGACCTTCATGGACTACCTGTTGCCGACATCGATGGAGTGCCCGTCGTGGGAGCTCGGGGAGACCGTCACCCCCTCGCCGCACCATCCGATCGGAGCCAAGGGCGTCGGGGAGTCCGCCACGGTGGGTTCACCGGCGGCGGTCGTGAACGCGGTGGTGGACGCGCTTGCGCCGCATGGCGTACGGCACGTGGACATGCCGCTCACTCCGGCCAACGTATGGCGGGCGGTCCAGGGCCGGCCGTTCCGCACCGACCTGGCCATCACCTGACGCCGGTGCAGGCAGATGATCCAAGCCGACCTGCAGCTCCGTGCGAACCACCTGCGGTCCGGGCGGACGCCGTACGTCCTCGCCACAGTGGTCCGCGCGGAACGGCCGACCAGCGCCAAGGCCGGTGACAGCGCGCTGCTCCTGCCCGACGGAACCCTCGAGGGGTTCGTCGGCGGTACCTGCGCCGAGTCGACCGTCCGGCTCGAGGGGCTGCGGCTGCTGGAGACCGGCGAGTCGACGCTGCTCCGGATCACCCCGGCGGCTGACGAGCGGGAAGTGGTCGGGGACGGGCTGGTCACCGTCGGAAACCCGTGCCTGTCCGGCGGCACGCTGGAGATCTTCCTGGAGGCGATGATCCCGCCGACCCTCGTGCACGTGTTCGGTGATGCGCCCATCGCCCGCGCGCTGGGACGTGTCGGCGAGGCGCTGGGCTACGAGATCCGCGCCGTCGGCAACCCCGAGGAGCCGTTCCCGGCCGACACGGCAGCGGTCGTGGTCGCGTCCCACGGCAGGCACGAGGAGCGGGTGCTCACCGCCGCCATCCGGGCCGGCGTCCCCTACGTCGCGCTGGTGGCCAGCCGTCGCCGGGGGCACGCGGTGGTGGCCGGACTGGACCTGAGCGAGGACGAGAAGGCGCGGGTGCATACACCGGCGGGCCTGGACATCGGGGCCCGTGCGGCCCCGGAGATCGCGTTGTCGGTGCTCGCCGAGATCATCGCCACCAGGCCCCAGCCGGCCAGACAGGTCTCGGTGCCGTCCGTGCTGCCGGCTGAGGCCGTCGACCCGGTGTGCGGGATGACTGTCGCGGTCACGGCGGCGAGCCTGCGCCTGGAGCACAACGGAAGGGTCTGGCACTTCTGCGGACCCGGCTGCCGGCAGGCGTTCGCGGACGATCCCGGACGCTACCTCGATGAGTGACCCCGAAGGCTGGGTGGCTGACATCGCCGAGCTGGGTGCCCGGCTGGAGGCGACGGGCTACCTGGCAGCCGAGTCCCTGGCGACCACGCTGTTCCTCGGCATTCGGATGCGGCAGCCGATCCTTCTGGAGGGCGAGCCGGGCGTCGGCAAGACCGAGGCCGCCAAGGCCCTGGCCACCGCGCTCGACACCCGGCTCGTGCGGTTGCAGTGCTATGAGGGATTGACCTCCGCCGAGGCGTTGTACGAGTGGAACTACCCGCGCCAACTGCTGGCGATCCGGCTGGCCGAGTCCCGGGGCGAGGTGCTGCGCGACGCTGATCTGTTCGGCGAGGAGTACCTGCTGCCGCGGCCGCTCCTTCAGGCGATCGAGCATCCCGGGCCGCGGCCGGCGGTGCTGCTGATCGACGAGGTGGACCGCGGCGACGACGAGTTCGAGGCGTTCCTGCTCGAGGTGCTGGCGGAGTCGGCGGTGACCATTCCGGAACTCGGTACCCGCCGGGCGGCCCTTCCCCCGGTCGCCGTGCTCACGTCGAACCGCACCCGCGACCTGCACGACGCGCTGAAGCGGCGATGCCTTTACCACTGGATCGGCTATCCGGACACCGGTCGCGTCGCGGCGATCATCCGCCGTCGGGTTCCTGCCGCGGCGGACTGGCTGGCCGAGCGGGTCGCCGGCTCGGTGGCCCGCCTGCGCACCCTTGACCTGCAGAAGCCCCCAGGAATAGCCGAAGCCATCAGTTGGGTGACGGCGTTGCACGTCCTCGGCGTGGACGCGTTCGACGCCGACGCCGCCGAGCAGACCCTCGGTGCGGTGCTGAAGTACCAGGAGGATCAGGAGACCGTACGGGCAACCGGACTGGCTGCGGTGGTCGGTGGTGACTGAGCCGGTGCTGGACGGAGTGGCCGACCTCCCGACCTTGGTGGCCCGGTTCGGAGCGGCGCTGCACGCCGCCGGCCTGCCGGTCGGCCCGGACCGCTGTGAACGCTTTGCCCGGGCGATCACCGTCGTGCGGCCGGACACGACCACCGAGCTCTACCGTTGCGCACTGGCGACTCTGGTGTCCGATCAGATGCATATCGAGGTGCTGGACCGCGTCTTCGGCGCCGTGTTCGGCGGGCTCGTGGATCCGGCCGAGGGTCGCGGTGACGTGAACGTCGTACGTCGACCCGAGCCCCGCGAAGACTCACTGGCCACGGACGACACACCCGGATCCGGCCGGCCGGGCTGGTTCCAGGCCGGCGCATCGAAGGAGAGTGGATCGGACGGTCGACAGCCCGGGGAAGAGGTGCCGCTGCGCGCACTGGCCACTGCGACCGAGCGGCTGGCTACTCGCGACTTCGCCGCGCTGACGCCCGCTGAGTTGCTCGCACTGGCCGACCTGATGCGGCGGCTCACCCTGGTCACACCCACCTACCAGTCCCGCCGGTTCCGCCTCGCGTCGTACGGCTCGCGTCTCGATCTGCGCGCGACGCTGAGGCATGCCCGACGTACCGGAGGTGACCCGGTCCGGCTGATCATGCGCAGGCGACGGGAACGCCACCGGCGGCTGGTCGTCCTGTGCGACATCTCCGGATCGATGGAGCCGTACGCCAGGGCCATGCTCCAACTGCTCTACTGCGCGGCGGGTGGGCGGCGGGCCGAGGTCTTCACGTTCGCGACCCGGCTGACCCGACTGACCAGGGTGCTCGCCCGGTCCCGGCCCACGGCGGCGCTGGCACGGGCTGCGGCGGTGGCACCGGACTGGTCAGGGGGAACCCGGATCGGCGCGGCACTCAAGGACTTCAACGACCGGTACGGCTGCCGCGGCGTGGCCCGTGGAGCGGTGGTCCTGGTGATCTCCGACGGCTGGGAGACAGGCGATCCCACCCAACTCGCCCAGGAGATGGCTCGCCTGTCCAGGATCGCCTATCGCATCGTATGGGCCAACCCGCGGACGCAGAGCCCGCACTACCGCCCACTGGTCCGGGGCATGGCCGCAGCCTGGCCGTACTGCGACTCGGTCGTCAGCGCGCACAGCCTCTCCGCACTCGACGAGCTCGAGACCGCCCTCGGCAGCAGTTGGACCGGACGTTAGGTTCCCGCCTACCGCTGCTGCCGCACGCGCCGCGTCATGACCGCCGGATGACGATGGCCAGCCAGCTGAGAATCCTCGCCCAGCGCCGGTAGCCGGCGCTGATCGCCCGGGCCTGCGGCGGTGCGTACGCCGCCGGCGCGCCGGGCATCGGGGGCGGGCCTGGCCGCTGTTCAGACATGGGCCCGGTTCTACCGCGCGCGGGGGCACCTGGAGCTGGTTAGACTCGCGCCGGTGACGGCGAGAACCGCGGCGGCGGTCGCGGAGCAGGTGCGGAGTGGTCGCCGCGGGGGCGATTCCGATCGGTACGGCGACGCGCGCCCGGCCGGGTGCGGTGTCCCAGACGTTCGGGTGGAACGGGCGCGAGTACACCAGGAATCCGTGGGACCTGTCCCGGTCGCCGGGTGGTTCGACGGCCGGCGGCGCGGCGGCTGTCGCGGCCGGCGTCGTCCCGCTGGCGACCGGTGGCGACTCCGGTGGTTCGCTGCGCATCCCGGCGGCGTTCTGCGGTGTAGTCGGCTTCAAGGGCACGTACGGTCGCATCCCGCGTGCGGTCGGGCGGACGTTGGGCGGGCTCACGACTGCCGGTCTGATCGGATCCGACCTCGACGACGTCGTACTCGCGACGAGTATCGCGAGCGGGCCGCACCGGCTGGACCCGAGCGCGCTGCCGCACTGGCCGGTGCCGGACACCGCCGACCGGCCGTGGCGGGTCGCCTACCGGTCGACGCTCTCCGAACCCGAGGCCGACCCGGCGGTCGACGTACTGATCCGCAAGCGGCTGGCCGACTGCGACGTCACGCTGATCGACGCACCGCTCGAGCTCATCCCGCCGGACGAAGCGTGGCAGACGCTGTCAGGTCTGGACGCCGGTCGGGGCGCCGAGGCGGCCGCCGCCAATCGGGCGCGCGAGGTCCGCGACCGCAACAACACCGCACTCGCTGACCTGTTCGAGACCGTCGACGTGCTCGTCACGCCGACGACGCTGAATGTTGCCCACGGCTACGACCAGCACGAGCCCAACATCGTGACTGCCGACCCCTGCTGGGCCTTCAACGTGACCGGCCATCCCGCGGTGAGCGTCCCAGCAGGCCTGGTGAACGGACTCCCGGTCGGGCTGCAGGTCGTTGCACCGCATGGCCTTGACGAGCTTGCGCTCGCGGTGGCACGGCGCCTTCAGGCCGATCTGCCGCTACCGCCGATCCACGCATGACGACCGGCGGCGGTCATCGCGGGTGGTCCACCCGCCAGGACTTGATGAGTTGTTCCAGGTCCTTGTGGATGAAGGCGAAGTAGTCGGCGGCCTCGGTCAGGCGGCGGCCGACCGGACTGTCGGGGCCGAACAGTTCGGCGCCGGAGCGGCTGGTGGACTCCCACTCGGCGAGTGCGTTGTTGCGGCGCTCGAGAAGTGCGGCGAACACGTCGTCCCGGATCCGATAGTGGTCCTTGCGTGAGCCCGGGATCCGCTCCCGCGAGATGAAGCCGACCTGCAGCAGCTGCCGTACGGCGCCGGACACCGCCGGCTGGCTGATCTGCAGGGACTCGGCCAGCTCGGCGGACGTCAACGTGCCGGTCGGGCTGACCAGCATCCGCCCGATCACCCGGGCGGACATCGTCGGCACGCCGCTGTTCGCCAGCACGCCGGCGAAGCGCTCGACGAACTGGCTGATCTCCTCCGGAGCCGGGTCAGGGTGCGGCATGGCCGCACCCTACCGCAACTATCACAACTTTCTGATAGTTCGAGCCGGTCAGCTGAGCTCGAGGCCCGGGTACAGCGGGTGCTTGTCGAGCAGCTCCGCGGACGCGGCCTTGGTCTTGTCCGCGACGCCGTCGGCCAGCACGTACTTCGCCTTCGACGGCGCCCCCGCCGACGTGGTGGTCGGCGTGGTCGAGGACAGCACGTCCACGATCAGCTCCGCGACCCGGTCGAACTCGTCGGCGCCGAAACCACGGGTGGTCAGCGCCGGCGTGCCGATCCGGACACCGGAGGTGTACCAGGCGCCGTTCGGGTCCCGCGGTACGGCGTTCCGGTTGGTCACGATGCCCGCGTCCAGCAGCGCCGACTCGGCCTGCCGCCCGGTGATCCCGTACGACGACACGTCGAGCAGCACCAGGTGGTTCTCGGTGCCGTCGGTCACGAGCTTCACGCCACGCTTCATCAGGCCGTCGGCCAGCGCGACCGCGTTGTCCGCGATGGCCTGCGCGTACTCCCGGAACGCCGGCTGCCGGGCCTCGGCCAGGGCGACCGCCTTCGCCGCCATCGTCTGGCTGAGCGGCCCACCGAGCACCATCGGGCAACCGCGGTCGACGGAGTCGGCGTACTCGGGCTGGCACAGCACCATGCCGCCGCGCGGGCCGCGCAGCGACTTGTGGGTGGTGGTCGTGGTGACGTGCGCGTGCGGCACCGGGTCGAAGTCGCCGGTGAACACCTTGCCCGCGACCAGGCCGGCGAAGTGCGCCATGTCGACCATCAGGGTCGCGCCGACCTCGTCGGCGATCTCGCGCATCGTCGCGAAGTTCACCTTCCGCGGGTACGCCGAGTAGCCCGCGATCAGGATCAGGGGCTTGAACTCACGGGCCTTGCGCGCCACCTCGTCGTAGTCCAGCAGCCCGGTCTCCGGGTCGGTGCCGTAGGAGTGCTGGTTGAACATCTTGCCGGAGATGTTCGGCCGGAAGCCGTGGGTCAGGTGACCGCCGGCATCCAGCGACATGCCGAGCATCTTCTGGTCGCCGAGCGCCTTGCGGAGCTTGGTCCAGTCCTCCTCGGTCAGGTCGTTGACGTGCTTCGCGCCGGCCTCGGCGAGCGCCGGGGACTCGATCCGCTGGGCCAGGATCGCCCAGAACGCGACCAGGTTCGCGTCGATGCCGGAGTGCGGCTGGACGTAGGCGTGCGGCGCGTCGAACAGTGCCTTGGCGTGGTCGGCGGCGACCTGCTCGACGGTGTCGACGTTCTGGCAGCCCGCATAGAAGCGGTGCCCGATGGTGCCCTCGGCGTACTTGTCGGACAGCCAGTTGCCCATCGTCAGCAAGGTGGCGGGGGAGGCGTAGTTCTCGCTCGCGATCAGCTTCAGCGAGGAACGCTGGTCGGCGAGCTCGGACTTGATCGCGCCGGCGATCGTCGGCTCGACGGAGGCGATCACCTCGAGCGCATTGCGGTACGCGGCCGATGCGGCGGCGGCATCGAAGGGTTGAGTCATCGTTGTCTCTCCTGCGGTTGCAGTGGGTCGAAGGCACCCAGGCGCACGGTGCCGACGGATTTCGCTCCCCGGTGGTTCTCCACCTCAGCGCGCCAGTCGCGACGCCTCACCCTATCGTGCGCTCGACGATCGCCTGGAACGGTGTGGTCCTCGGCAGCGTGCCGAAGACGCCGCCCCAGTCGTTCGCCAGCCGGGAGGCGACGAAGGCGTCCGCGACGTCGGGTGTGGAGTGCCGGATCAGCAGTGAAGCCTGCAGGCACAACGCCATCCGGGCGGCCAGCCGGCGAGCGCCTGCTTCGGCTCCTTCGATGTCAGCAAGCGCTTGCAGTACGTCGTTCACCGCGGTGTCGAGCCGTTGGTCGGCGCCCTGAACCGTGGCGAGCTCGGTCAGCCACGCCTCGAGCGACTCCGGCCGCCGGAGGGCTCGCAGTACGTCGAGTGCGTTGACGTTCCCGGATCCTTCCCAGATCGAGTTCAACGGCGACTCCCGGAACAACAGCGGCAGGCCGGACTCCTCCACGAACCCGTTCCCGCCCAGACACTCCAAAGCCTCCGCCACCATGAACGGCGTCCGCTTGCAAACCCAGAACTTCGCCAACGGAAGGGCGATTCTCCGGAACGCGGCAGCCTGCGCATCACCGTTGACGGAGGCATCGACCGCGGCGGCCAACCGCATCCCCAGCGCGGTGGCCGCTTCGCTCTCGATCGCCAGGTCGGCCAGCACGTTCTGCATGGCCGGCTTGTCCGCGAGCAACCCGCCGAACGCCGAGCGGTGCTGGGTGTGCCAGATGGCTTCGACCAGGGCTCGGCGTTGGAGGGCGGCGGATCCCAGGACGCAGTCGAGGCGGGTGGCGGCGACCATCTCGATGATGGTGCGGACGCCGGCGCCCTCGTCGCCGAGGCGGTAGCCGACGGTGCCGTGGAACTCGACCTCGCTGGACGCGTTCGACCGGTTGCCGAGCTTGTCCTTGAGCCGCTGCAGGGCAAACGCGTTCCGGTTGCCATCGGCAAGCACCCGCGGCACCACGAAGCAGCTCAGCCCTTCCGGCGCCTGGGCCAGCACCAGGAAGACGTCGACCTGTGGCGCCGAGCAGAACCACTTGTGCCCGTTCAGCTGGTACTCGCCGTCGCTCCCGGTCGGCGTCGCGGTGGTGAGGTTCGCCCGGACGTCGGACCCACCCTGCTTCTCCGTCATCCCCATCCCGGCGAGCACACCGGCCTTGTCCGCCGCGGGCAGCCGGCGGACGTCGTACTGCGTCGAGGCGAGCTGCGGGATCCACGCCTTGGCGAGCTGCCCGTCGGCCTTCAGCGCGGGTACGGCGGCGTACGTCATCGAGATCGGGCACCCGTGACCCGGCTCGACCTGGGACCACAGGTAGAACCCCGCGGCGCGGGTCAGGTGCGGCGACGGCCGGTCGCTGGTCCACGGCGCCGCCTGCAGGCCGAAGCCGACAGCCTGCTCCATCAGCCAGTGCCAGGACGGGTGGAACTCGACCTCGTCGACGCGGTGCCCGTAGCGGTCGTGGGTGCGCAGCACCGGCGGGTTCTGATTCGCCGGCAGCGCCTGCGCGAGGGCCTCTTCGGAGCCGGCCAGCTCGCCGATCCGGCGCAGGCCGGGATCATCGGCGAGGCCGCCGTACGGACGCAGAGCGTCACCGAGGCCCACGTCCCGGGTGAAGAAGTTCACCCCCTGCAGTGGTGGGGCCTGATTCGTTACCGCGAAAGGGTCCGCCATGTCAGTACGGTAAGCGGTATGGCACGTTCTGGGGCAGGACCCACTGGTGGGAGCTCCCTCTCATTGGCATGGGTCCGCAAGATCCCGGCGACGACCTGGAAGCTGCTCACCCAGACCGTCGGCGTCTGCCTGCGCTACCGGGTCACCGGCCTGGCCGCGGAGGGGGCGTTCTTCGCCATCCTCTCGCTGCCGCCGCTGATCTTCGGGCTGGCCGGAAGTCTGGGCTACATCGCCAGCCGGTACTTCGAGGTCGAGACGATCGACGAGATCAAGCAGCAGATCGCCGACCTGGCCGCCCGGGCGCTGACCGTCGACTCGGTCCAGAGCGTGATCGTGCCGACCCTGGACCAGGTGCTCAGCGGTGGCCGGCCGGACGTGATCTCGATCGGTTTCGTGCTCGCCCTGTGGTCCGGCAGCCGGGCCCTGAACGTGTTCGTCGACACCATCACGATCATGTACGGGATGGGCGGCAAGCGCGGCATCGTCCGGACCCGCGCACTGTCCTTCTCCTTGTACTGCGCCGCGCTCGTCATCGGCGTGATCGTGCTGCCGCTGGTGCTGGCCGGCCCGGACGCGGTGGACGCGCTGCTGCCGCACCGGCTGGACTTCCTGAACCAGCTGTACTGGCCTGTGGTCACGATCCTGTCGGCGGGCTTCCTGAACACCCTCTACCACCTGTCGGTGCCGGTCCGGACGCCGTGGGTGTCGGACCTGCCGGGGTCGTTCCTGGCGTTGTCGATCTGGATCCTGGGCAGCTTCGTGCTGCGCTGGATCCTGCAGAGCACGGTCGGCGGGACCTCGATCTACGGTCCGCTCGCGGCGCCGATCGCGGTCCTGATGTGGCTGTACATGACGGCGATCGCGGTGCTCATCGGGGCGGCGCTGAACGCGGTGGTGGACCGGCTGTGGCCGCACAAGTCGCGGGCGCTGGAGAAGGCGTCCGGCACCGCTTCGGACAAGGCAGAGGTGGAGGACGAAATCGAGCCGGTGATGAAGGCCGAGCCCGACCCGCACCACCACGAGCACCCGCTGACCCCGGTCGACGAGCCGCCCCCGGTCGTGCCGACGGAGCCGCCGAAGGCGCCGGCCGCCGAGTCCCACCACCGGAAGACCGAGGCCGCGCCGACGACCGCGGCCGGCGGGCAGCCCGAGGTCGGCCGGGAGGCTGCGGCCGACGGGAAGGCGGCGGCGCGCAAGCCGGCGCCGGTCGGAAAATCCGGTGCGCAGAGTGACCCCGACGACCTACGCTGACGGCACCAGCCGGTCCTCGACCAGGACCCCAGGACTTCGAAGGGAGGCGGCCGCCATGAGCTTGTACCGGGCCCAAAGGGCCGACGTCTCCCGCACTGTCCGTCCGCTGAGCTGACCTCGCGGCCGGACCCTCTGAAAGGTTCGCCGCATGTCCGCAACACTGCAGGCCCTGGGGCTCGACAGCACCACGGCCGAATTCCTCACCACTGTCCCGGACGACCTCGTGCCGGGGCGCGTCGCCCGCGTCGACAAAGGCCTCGCGACGGTGCTCACCGAGGACGGCCCGGTCCGGGCCACGTGGTCCGGTGCGCTGCTCGCCGCGATGGCCCACGACAGCCAGGCCGGCCCATGTACAGGGGACTGGGCCGTACTGCGGTTCTGGCCGGACGACCGGATCACGCTCGAGTCGCTGGGCCCACGCCGTACGGCGATCGTCCGCGCAGAAGTCAGCGGTACGTCGAAGGGCCAGGTGCTCGCCTCCAACATCGACGTCATCGCGATCGTGGTCGGGCTGCATCCGGAGCCGAACATCGGCCGGATCGAACGCTTCCTCGCGCTGGCGTGGGAGAGCGGTGCGCGGCCGGTCGTCGTACTGACCAAGTCAGACCTCGTCGGCGATGCGGACGCGATCGCGGACGACGTGGCGCGGGCTGCGCCCGGTGCCGACGTACTGGTGTGCAGTGCGACGACCGGTGAGGGTTTGTCGTCTGTGCAGGCGTTGCTCGCCGGTGACGCGACCGTGGCGTTGCTGGGGTCGAGTGGTGCGGGCAAGTCGTCGCTGGTGAACGCTTTGGCCGGTGTGGAGTTGCTGGACGTGCAGGAGATCCGTGACGACGGCAAGGGGCGCCATACGTCTGTCCGGCGTGAGCTGATCGTGCTGCCGGGCGGCGGAGTCGTCATCGACACGCCAGGGCTGCGGGGGATCGGGCTGCAGGAGTCGGGCGAAGGTCTGGCGGCTGCGTTCCCGGACATCACGGCGCTGGCCGAGAAGTGCAAGTTCAAGGACTGTGCGCACGTCACCGAGCCCGGCTGCGCTGTGCAGGCTGCGCTCGAGGACGGCAGTCTGCCGCACCGCCGCTACGAGAGCTGGACGAAGCTCCAGCGCGAGGCAGCCTTCATGGCCAGGCGGTCCGACGCCCGCCTCCGCGCCGAGGCCAAGAAGGAGTGGGCCCGCGCCTCGAAGTCCTACCGCCGGGATTTCAAGCCACGACCCTGATGAAAGGATCGGGGCATGGATCGAGCGGTGCTGGTGACGGGAGCTTCACGGGGGATCGGTGCGGCGGCCGCGCGGGCGTTCGCGGCGGCCGGGGACCGAGTGGCGGTGCACTACGGCTCGTCCGCCGAGGCTGCCGCGATGGTCTTGAAGGAGTTGCCGGGATCCGGTCACGTGCTGGCGCACGCGGATCTCGCCGACCCGGCGGCGATCCAGACGATGGTCGACGACGCCGCGGCTGCGCTCGGCGGCATCGACGTACTGGTGAACAACGCCGGCGTGTACCGCCCGCATCGGATCCGGGAGGCGACGTACGCCGAGTGGCAGCAGGCGTGGGCCGACACGCTCGCGGTGAACCTGGTCGGCCCGGCGAACGTCGCGTGGTGCGCGGTCCGGCACATGGGCCGTGGCGGGCGGATCGTGAACGTGTCGTCGCGCGGCGCGTTCCGCGGCGAGCCGAACCAGCCCGCGTACGGCGCCTCGAAGGCGGGCATCGTGTCGTTCACCCAGTCGCTGGCGCGGGCGCTCGGGCCGGAGGGGATCGCGGTGACGGCGATCGCCCCGGGGTGGACGACGACCGACATGGCGTCGGTGCACCTGGTCGGCGAGGGCTACGACCGGCGGCGGCTGGAGAGCCCGCTCGAGCGCGTCGCGGACCCGTCCGAGGTCGCGGCCGCGATCCTCTACCTGGCCTCACCCGAGGCCGAGTTCGCGACCGGCACCATCCTGGACTTCAACGGCGGCTCACACCTGCGCATGTAGCTCAACCGTCGCCGCCGCCACCCCCGCCGCCGTCAGCCCAACCGCCTTCGAGGCCGCCGCCGACGTCGTGGTCGGCGGGGTAGTGACCCGAGCTCCAGGAGGTGGCGCTGGGGAGGTCGAAGCTGGCCAACGCGAGGTAGCTCGCGCCGGCGCCGGCCCCGAAGTACCCGTGACCGTACGGCGCGACCGCGGCGCCGGCCTCCCAGTACGGCACCCGCCGGCTCCCGAGAACGACGAAGCGGACCGCGGGCTCGTCGCCGGACCGGATCCGCGCGGCGTCCTGCGCACACGCCGGCACCGTCCGCGTGCCGACCTTCGGCTGGGTCCAGACGATGTCCGTCGTCGACGGACCGTGTTGCGGGTTGAAGAAGCACGGCACCCGGCGCTCCGGCACCGCCTCGCCCCGGACCCGCGCCTGCACGCAGACGATGGCGTACCGGCCGGTCGCCAGGGTGTCGGTGACAGTGCTGATGTCGTCCGGCTTCCGGATCCGCTGGACCGCGCGCTGTGCCGCTTCGTAGGCGTCGAGGGCCACCTGGTAATCGGCCTGCCCGTCGTGATCAAGCGGTTTCCCCGTCACACCGGCGTCGAGCCGCCGCAGCTCCTCTCCGAGCAACGTGACATCTTCGTCGGCGAGCTTGCGGATCTCCTCCAGCTCTTCTGCATCACCACGCTGCGCAGCCCGCCGGTCCCAGACATAGCGACCCGCGAGCACGATCCCACCGCCCCCAAGGGCGGCAAACAGCCACCACATCCATCGACAGTACCTCCGCAACCACGACCCGTCAGCCGGTTGAGCGGAAAACAACCCGTCAGCCGCGGGTCCGGGTTGCTGGGGTCACCGCCGGTGCACCGCCTCAGCACTCCGCCGGCCGCCGCTCAGCGGACGGCCCTCGCGCCGTCGCCGGCGCGCGGTCTTCTGTACGTCGCCCCTTGGCCGGAGTCGCCGCGCCGCAGCGCGAGGTTGCTCTGGTCGCCTGGGCGACCGGCGGCCCACTGCAGCCTACTGTTCCAGCACAGCGACTCGGCTCGCGAGCCGCCTCGTTCTGGCGCCACCGTTATCCCCCCGGCGCCGGCCCACTCTTGATCGCGCTCGGAGCCCGCGAGCGCATCACCTGCTCGTTCCTCGGCTTCGCCGCCGGCGCCGTGTTGCCGTAGGCAAGGAGCGCCGACCTGGTCCCGGCCCGGTCAGCTGGCCGTGGCTCGCTGTCGGGGGAGCCCGGCTCGACGTTGTAGATGCAGAGGTACAGGCCCGGCCGGACCCGCTGCGGGGCGGCCGGCGTACGACGAGCGGACTTGGGCCTGGCGAGCAGATCGGTGAGGTGCTCACGCTCGACGGTGTCGAGCTGCAGGGCGCGCGTCAGCGCGTCGAGCCCGGCATCGCCGACACCGAGTTGCAGAACCACGTGACCGACGAGGGCGCACTGCAGTGGCTGGCCGGAGCCAAGGAGTCCATGGAGTGGCTGACTGCGCAGGACGTCGCCCAGACCGTCGGCTTCATCGCGTCCCTGCCGGCCCGGGTGAACTTGCAGCAGGTCACCATCATGCCGACCGGTCAGACGAGCTGATTCACTCGGCGGTGCGGTCCAGCCATTCGCGGATCAACGCGCCGAACAGCTCGGGTTGCTCGAGCTGAAGGTTGTGCCCGGCAACATCCAGTACGGCGTACGTCGCCCGCGGGTAGTGCGGGAGCAACGCGTACTGGTCCTCGTAGCCCGTGACCGAGTCCTGCCTGCCGCAGACGATCAGCGTCGGACGTTGGTAGGCAGGACCGCTCTCGGGCGCGATCGTCAGCGCCCAGCTGTTCTTCTGGATCCGGTCGAGCGCTGCGGTGTCGGCGGCGGCCAGGCCGGGCGCGATGTCCGAGCGGTACGCGTGCAGAGCGGCTGCGGTCTGAACGACGGCGATCTCGGTGAAGTCCTCGTCCTCCTCCAGCGACTCGAGCACTCCCGGCTCGGTCCGCAGCGCGACGTGCTCGGGCACGGTCCGGTCGGCGTGCATGAGGGCGGTGCCGATCGGGCAGATCAGTGCGAGACCCAGGACCTGCTCCGGCCGCTCCGCGATCAGGCCTCGCGCGAGGTAGCCGCCGTACGACTCTCCGATCAGCAGGAACGGCTCCGCGCCGATCTGCTCGTCGATGAACGTGCGCAGCTCGGCCATGATCCCGTCGGAGCTGTCGATGTCGCCGGCCGGTGTCTGGCCCATCCCCGGGAGATCCGGGTAGTGCCGGCGGTAGCCGGGGACGTCGGCGAACACAGGCTCCAGGCAGCCGGTCATCAGCCGGTGGTCGGGGGTCCAGCCGTGCAGCGCGAGCACCGGAACGCCTGCGCCGAAGGACTCGTGGTGGAGCGCCATCGTGGTTGCCTTTCGCCGGGTGCCGACCGGGTCTCGATCGAGCCGGGACAAGTTCTAGCAACCCTCGCCGACAGTTTCCCGTCACAGCCCGGTAAGCAATGTGCTTGTGCGGTTGTGCGCGATCGGTGCTACACCTGTCGGTAGGGGGTGCAAGGGGGTTGACCATGGCAACAGCTGCGATGGTTGCCGAGTTCGGGGACGTTGCCGGATGGACTGCCGACGCGGTCGAGCAGCTCGGGCCCGGGCACGCGATTCCGGCCGCCTGCCGCGGCAGTTCGAGCCCGGCCGGGCTGGCCTGGCTGGCCAAGGCGTGCGAGCTCGCGCCGGGGGACAGGTTGCTGGATGTCGGCGCCGGTGTGGGCGGTCCGGCGGCCTGGGCGGCGGAGCGGTTCGGCGTGCGGCCGATCCTTGTCGAGCCGATGCACCCGGCCTGCCGGGCTGCGGCGCGGCTGTTCGGGCTGCCGGTCGTGACGGCCGACGGCGGACGGATTCCGCTACGGACACACTCCGTCGACGTCGGGTGGTGCCTGGGCGTGCTGTGCACAGTCGAGGACAAGGCGGCACTGCTCGGCGAGATGCACCGGGTGATGCGGCCGGGCGCGTCGCTCGGTCTGCTCGTGCTTGTCGCCCGACAGGGGCAGCTGCTGCCGCTGCCGGAGGGTAACCACTTCCCGACCCAGGGAGAGCTCATCGGGCTGCTGGATGACGCCGGCTTCGAGCTCATGGAGCAGGTCACCCGCCCCGACGGCTGCCCACTGTCCTGGTCGCGCCGAGCGGAGCAGGTGGCGGCGGCCATCGCAGCGAAGCACCGGACCGACGAGGCATACGCGTTGGCTGCGCGCCAGGTGGAGCGTCTGGCCCGCCTGCTGGCCGCTCGGCAGCTCTCGATCCAGCTGGTGCACGCGGTGGCTGACTAGAGTCGGCTGCATGTCGAGTCGAAGCCCACAAGGTCCTGTCCCCGATGTCGCCGTACTGCGTGCCAGGTTGGAGCGTGCCCGGGAGGCCGCCGCCGGGACCGGGCTGCTAATCGCACCCGGGTCGGATCTGCGGTACTTGCTCGGACAGGCCGGTGGCTCGCTCGAGCGGCTGACCACGCTGGTTGTCCCGGCCGACGGTTCGCCGGCGCTCGTCGTACCGAAGCTGGAAGCGCCTGGCTTCGCCGACCTGCCGTTGGACGAGCTCGGGGTCGAGGTCATCACCTGGGTCGACGGTGAGGACCCGTACGGCGTGGCCGCCGACCGCCTGCGTGGATCGGAGCGGGTGGCGGTCAGCGACTTCACGCCTGCGCTGCATGTGCTGGCGCTGCGCAACGCCTTGCCCGACGCGGAGCAGGTGCTGGCTGGTCCGATCGTGCGCGAGTTGCGGATGCGCAAGGACGCGGCCGAGGTTGAGGCACTCCGGAAGGCGGGCGCGGCGATCGACCGCGTGCACGCGCGGGTCGGCGAGTGGCTGCGTCCTGGGCGGACCGAGGCCGAGGTGGGGGCTGACATCGCGGCGGCGATCGTCGACGAGGGGCATGTACTGGCCGAGTTCGTCATCGTCGGCAGCGGGCCGAACGGCGCGAGCCCGCACCACGGAGTGTCCGACCGGGTGATCGAGGCAGGCGACGTGGTGGTCGTCGACATCGGCGGACCGGTTGCCGAGGGCTACTACTCCGACTCGACCAGGACGTACGCCGTCGGCGAGCCACGGGATGCGGACGTCGCCGCGACCTACGCCGTACTGCGGGATGCTCAGCAGGCGGCGGTGGACGCGGTGCGGCCCGGGGTGTCCGCGGAGTCGATCGATGCGGCCGCGCGGGACGTGATCACGGCGGCCGGCTTCGGTGAGCTGTTTATCCACAGGACGGGACATGGCATCGGGCTCGACGTGCACGAAGAGCCGTACATTGTCAGTGGGAACGAGCTGATTCTCGAGCCGGGGATGGCGTTCAGCGTCGAGCCGGGCATCTACCAGCCGGGGCGGTGGGGTGCGCGGATCGAGGACATCGTCGTGGTCACCGCGGACGGTGTGGAGTCGATGAACCACCGGCCCCACGAGCTTGTGGTGCTGTAGTTCAGCCCGCCCGGAAGGTCTTGCGGTAGGCGAGTGGAGAGACACCCAACTCGGAGCGGAGGTGATGACGCAGCGATGCGGCGGTGCCGAGACCAGCGGACTCGGCGACCCGGTCGACGGACAGATCAGTGGTCTCCAGCAGGTGGCACGCGTGCCGGACGCGTTGCTGCAGCAGCCACGTGCCGGGGGACTGACCCGTCTCGGCCTTGAACCGCCGGCTGAACGTGCGGACGCTCATCTGCGCGTGCGCGGCCAGCGCGGTGAGACTCAACTCCTCGTCCAGCCGCTCCAGCGCCCAGGCTCGCGTCGGCGCCGTACCCTCGCTGCCCTCGTCCGGCACGACCCGCTCGATGAACTGGGACTGCCCACCGTCACGCCACGGCGGTACGACGCAGTGCCGGGCGGCCCGGTTGGCGACCTCGCTGCCGAAGTCGCGGCGGATCAGGTGCAGGCACAGGTCCACGCCCGCGGCGAGGCCGGCCGACGTGATGATGTCGCCGTCGTCGATGAACAGCAGGTCCTCGTCGAGCTTCACCTGCGGGTAGAGGTCGCGGAACATCTCGGCCCGGCGCCAGTGCGTCGTGGCCGGCCGCCCGTCGAGGTAGCCGGCCGCGCCGAGCACGAACGCGCCGGTGCAGATCGACGCGATCCGGGTGCCTGGCCGGATGGTGTCGAGCGCCTGCGCCAGGTCGTCGGGCAGGGTGCCTTCGTACCGCGGCTGGGCGATGTAGGTGCCGGGGATGATGACCGTGTCCGCCTCGGCCAGGACTTCCGGCCCGTAGTCCGGGATCAGGCTGAAGCCGGCGCCGGCCCGGATCGGCGCGATCTCGAGGCCGCAGATCCGGACGTCGTACAGCGGGGTGCCGTCGGCCTTCGTGGCGGCGCCGAACACGGTCGGCGGAATGGTCAGGTCGAACCCGACCACCGGTTCGAGCGCGAGCACCGCGACCACGTGCGGGCCGACGGCGTGCAGTCGTCGCTCCGTCGGTGAGCTCATGGCCATATCTTGACACATGCTGGCGTCCTGGCCACTGGTTCACGGGTCGGGCAAACGGCACAGTAAGCGGGTGACGCAGATTCTGGAGACGAAGAAGCCTGCCCGGGTGCACCTTGCCTGGGCAGTCGCCGCGGTCGGGTTCGTGACGCTGATCGGAGCGGCCGGGTTCCGTTCGGTGCCGGGGGTGCTGCTCGACCCGCTGCACGACGAGTTCGGCTGGTCGCATGCGACGATCTCGTCGGCGGTGTCGATCAACCTGCTGCTCTACGGCCTGATCTCGCCGTTCGCGGCGGCCCTGATGGACCGCCTCGGCCTGCGCCGCGTGGTCAGCGGAGCGCTGGTGCTGATCGCGCTCGGCAGTGGGCTGACCGTCTTCATGACCTCGTCCTGGCAGCTCCTGCTGACCTGGGGCCTGCTGGTCGGCGTCGGCACGGGGTCGATGTCGATGACGTTCGTCGCGACGATCACCGGTCGTTGGTTCGTCGCGCGGCGTGGTCTGGTCACCGGCATCCTGACCGCGGCGGGTGCGACCGGCCAGCTCATCTTCTTGCCCCTGATCGCGAGCCTGGCGAGCGCGTACGGCTGGCGGGTCCCTGCACTCGTCGCGGCCGGTACGGCGCTGGCCGTCGTACCACTGGTGTTGCTCTTCCTGCGCGACTACCCGAGCGATGTCGGTTTGCGTGCGTACGGCGCTCCGGAAGGCAGCACCGCGGGTCAGCGGGTGGAGACGACCGGCAGTAGTGCGATGCGGGCGCTGAATGCGCTGTGGTCCGCGATGCACCGGCCGGCGTTCTGGCTGCTTGCGGGCGGCTTTGCCATCTGTGGAGCGTCTACGAACGGGTTGATCGGCACGCACTTCGTCACCGCCGCGCACGACCACGGCATGCCGGTGACGACCGCCGCGTCGCTGCTGGCGGTGGTCGGCATCTTCGACGTCGGCGGCACGATCGTGTCGGGCTACCTGACCGACCGGTGGGATCCGCGGTACTTGCTGATCGCCTACTACTCGCTGCGTGGGCTGTCGCTGCTCGTGCTGCCGTCCCTGCTCGGTCCGACCGCGCAGCCGAGCGTCTGGGTGTTCATCATCTTCTACGGTCTCGACTGGGTGGCGACTGTGCCGCCGACGGTCGCGCTGTGCCGCGAGTGGTTCGGTGTGGACGGGCCGATCGTGTTCGGCTGGGTATTCGCGTCGCACCAGATCGGTGCCGCACTCGCGGCTACCGGAGCCGGTGCGATCCGCGACGTCCAGGGCAGCTACAACCTCGCGTGGTACCTCGCCGGCGGCCTCTGCGCAGTAGCCGCGTTGATGTCCGCGAGCATCGGACGCCGACTCGTGACTGCCTGAATCCGTCGGCTAGCCTCGATCCAGGTCGAGGTCGGAGGGATGACGGGTGGACATCGAGCCGGGTGAGTTGACGGTCGGGCAGTTGTCGCAGCGCAGTGGGGTGGCGATCTCGGCACTGCACTTCTACGAACGGCAGAACCTGATCGTCAGCCGCCGTACGTCGGGCAACCAGCGCCGGTACAAGCGCGACACGCTCCGCCGGGTCGCGCTGATCCGGATCGCCCAGCGGGTCGGCATCCCGCTCGCCGAGGTCGCCGCGATCCTGGCCCTGCTGCCGGAGAACCGGACCCCGACCCGCCAGGACTGGGAGCGGATCTCCGAGTGCTGGCAGGCCGAGCTCGACAAGCGGATCCTGCACCTGGAACAGCTCCGGGACGACTTCAAGGACTGCGTCGGCTGCGGCTGCCTGTCCCTCGACCGGTGCGCGCTGGCCAACCCGTACGACGCCTTGGCCGCAAAGGGACCGGGGCCGCAACGGCTGGTGTCGACCAGCGGCGAACCATGTCATCCCGGGAAGTGCGCCTGACCCGTCAGCCCCACTGACCGGGCACGTAGTCGCCGGCGGGCCGCTGCGTGATCACGTTGAGGCGGTTCCAGGTGTTGATGAGGGCGATCAGCGAGAGCAGTGCGGCGAGCTGGTCGTCGTCGTAGTGCTTGGCGGCGTTGGCCCACACCTCGTCGCTGACGCCACCGGCCGCGTCGGCGATCCGGGTGCCTTCCTCGGTGAGCTCGAGGGCCGCACGCTCGGCATCGGTGAAGACCGTCGCCTCCCGCCAGGCCGCGACCAGGTTGAGCCGCACCGAGGTCTCGCCGGCGTGCTCGGCGTCCTTGCTGTGCATGTCGATGCAGTAGCCACAGCCGTTGATCTGGCCGGCGCGGACGTGACCTGGGTCTCCCGCCGGGTTGTCCACAGGCCGGCGATCGGGACGAGAAATGTGGGGGTGCGGGCGTCTAGGGTGCTTGGCATGGCTGACACCAGTTCGACCACCAGCACGCTGACCGAGGCGCGCGCCGGGATCGCCGGCGGCGTGATCCGGGCGATCGCGGGGGAGAGCGCGCGATTGCGGGCCGATCAGGAGACCGCGGTCGCCGCCTTGTGCGAGGCGAGTGCGCGGGTGCTGGTCGTGCAGGCGACGGGGTGGGGCAAGTCGGCTGTGTATTGGGCTGCGACGGCGATCCGGCGCGCAGAGGGCGCCGGGCCGACGCTGGTGGTGTCACCACTGCTGTCGCTGATGCGGGACCAGGTTGCGGCCGCGAGCCGCGCCGGCCTGCGGGCGGCGACCTTGAACTCGAACAACATCGACGAGTGGTCGAGTATCGAGCACGACCTGCGCTCGGGCGCGATCGACGTACTGCTGGTGTCTCCGGAGCGGCTGGCGAATCCGGGCTTCGGCCGGCGGGTGCTCGACGGGCTGGCCGGTCAGGTCGGGCTGCTGGTGATCGACGAGGCGCACGCGGTGTCGGACTGGGGGCACGACTTCCGGCCGGACTATCGGCGAGTCTCGGACGTGCTGCAGCAGTTGAACCCGAAGACGCCGGTGCTTGCCACGACAGCGACTGCGAACGCGCGAGTGACGGACGATGTCGCGCATCAGTTGGGTGAGTCCACGCTGGTGCTGCGCGGACCGCTGGCCCGGTCGAGCTTGCAGTTGGCGGTTGTCGACGCGTTGTCGCCGTTGGATCGGTTCGCCTGGGTGGTCGACCATCTGCCGAAGCTGCCGGGGTCAGGGATCGTCTACACGTTGACGGTCTCGGACGCGCAGCGGTTGGCGGCAGCGATCCAGGAGGTGCACGGTCGCGACGTACCGGTGGCGGCATACACGGGCGGTCTGGACGCGGGGGAGCGGGAGAGTCTCGAGGACGCGTTGCGGACGAATGCGTTGAAGGCGCTCGTCGCGACCTCGGCGCTCGGGATGGGGTACGACAAGCCGGACCTGGGGTTCGTCGTGCACGTGGGTTCGCCGCCGTCACCGGTGTCGTACTACCAGCAGGTCGGGCGTGCGGGCCGCGGGATCGACCACGCCGTCGTGGCGTTGCTGCCGTCGGATGCGGACGCCGGAGTGTGGGACTACTTCGCGACCGCGACCATCCCAGTCCCGGAGAACGTGAACCGCCTACTACGCGGTTTGGACGGCTACGGTCCGGACCAGCCAGCCACCGTTCCAGCGCTAGAAGCCGAGACTGGTCTGCGGCGGACTCGGGTCGAGCTGATGCTGAAGCAGCTGGCAGTCGACGGGGTGGTCGACCGGGTCGAGCGCGGCTGGGTGCGGACCGGCGCGGAGTGGACGTTCGACGCCGCGCACTACGACGGAATCGTGGCGGTGCGGCGCCGGGAGGCGGACATCATGCGGGCCTACACCCGCGGTGACCGTTGCTTGATGCAACTTCTGCAGGAGTCGCTGGACGACCCGTCGGCCGAGCCGTGCGGCCGCTGCTCGGTCTGCCTCGGGGAGCTGCCGGATCCGTTGCAGGCCGCGCCGTCGCCGGAGACGGTGCAGTCGATCATCCGGTTGCTGCGCGGTGAGGTGCACGTGCTGGAGCCGCGGAAGATGTGGCCGGGTGGCGCCTTCGGCGCGAAGGGGCACTCACAGCCCGGCCGGCGGCCAGGGCATGAACCTCGGCCTCCGCGACGCGATCGCCCTTGCTGAAGCGCTGTCCACAGCCCTCGGTCAAGGCG